>JBBQBC010000049.1:0-19971 GCA_038317155.1 Bacteroidales bacterium | reverse complement strand
ATCAGCCATCCTAAAAACCTGAACAAAGGCGAGTTTCTGATTTTGGACCGCCTGAAAAACGGGGCAGGGGAATTTGAAGGGGAGTTGATATTGTTTGGATCAGAGCAGTTTCCGGATTGGGTCAATGTAAAGAAGTATCTTTTATAACCAATCATTAGTGACCGGAGAAATTTAAGAGATTCATCGCTTCGCCTGCCTGCCTGACGGCAATCAGGCTCAGAATTACACGCACTTGCGAGATATATGGCGTTTGGGGGGTTGGTGTAAGCACTGCTTCCACCAACCCCCAAATCTTCCCTAATTAAAACCTTAAAAGCTTGTCATTCTGAACGGAACGAAGTGAAGCGAAGAATCTCTTTCTTATACAAGTGTTTTAATCGGTCACTATTGATAACCAATGTTAGTATACATAAAATTTTACCATAAAGTGTGCATATTTCAGGAAATTCTTGTAGGTTTGTTCAAACAACAAAACACAATTCCATGACACTTATTATTTTTATTGTCCTGATAGCCGTGATTGTCTTCTGGCTGGTAGGCATCTACAACAACATGGTGAAATTGCGCAATCGCCGTGAAAATGCTTTTGCTGACATTGATGTTCAACTAAAGCAGCGCCATGACCTTATACCGCAACTGGTAGAAACAGTAAAAGGCTATGCCACCCATGAGCGTGAATTGCTGACGAGAATAACGGAAGCAAGGAGTGCTGCCATGCAGGCGACCACCATAAACGATAAAATTGCCACCGAGCAAAACCTGAGCTCTGCTTTGCAGGGCCTTAAAATTGCAGTCGAGAACTATCCGGACCTGAAGGCAAATCAGAATTTTCTCCAGTTGCAGGAAGAGTTGAGCGACATTGAAAACAAGCTGGCAGCAGTCCGCAGATTCTTCAATACAGCCACAGCAGAGTTCAACAATGCCGTGGAAACTTTCCCGGCCAACCTGATTGCCGGCAGTTTTGGTTTCAATCGGGCTACCATGTTCGATCTTGGTGCCGAAACCCGCCAGAATCTTGACCAGCCGCCAACCATCAAGTTTTAAAGCAGCATGAAGGTTGTCGGTATTCAAAGCCAGATCAGGAAAAATAACCTTATGTCGGGGGTGTTGCTGATCGCTTTTCCTGTGTTGCTTCTTGCAATGGTTTACGCCTTTCTGCTGTTTGGGTTATCACAGAATCCGGAAGAGGCAAATTCGGGATTTATGGTTTCAGCGCCTTTTATCCTTATGGGTACTGCACTCTGGTTTATGATAGCCTGGTTGTTTCATGCCTCCATTATCCGCATTGCAACGGGATCAAAACCACTGGAGCGGAAAGAAAACAAACGGGTATATAACCTGCTGGAGAATCTGTGTATTTCACAGGGCATGCAGATGCCTGCAATTTATTTGATTGAGGATGATTCGCTCAATGCCTTCGCAAGTGGATTAAACTCAAAGCACTTCTCAATTACCCTATCAAGGGGAATTATCAACCGGCTGGAAGACAACGAACTGGAAGGAGTGCTGGCCCATGAGCTCACACACATCCGAAACAGGGATGTCCGGGTGTTGATCATCTCTATCATTTTTGTCGGGATATTCTCCTTTGTTGCCGAGATGGTTTTCCGAAGTCTTCGTTATGCTTCAGTTGGGAAAAGCCGCAACGGAAAAGGTACAGGTGCAGTGATTCTGGTGGCAGTAGTTGTATCGGCTGTTTGTTACCTGATTTCTGTTTTGCTCAGGTTTGGGATATCCCGATCGCGGGAGTTTCTTGCCGATGCCGGCGCTGCTGAGCTAACCCGTAATCCTCTGGCACTGGCCAGTGCACTGGAAAAGATATCGCGCGATCCGGCCATTGAAGCAATTCAAAGCCGTGATGTGGCGCAGCTTTTTATCGACAATCCAAAGCCCTCGGCGCATGGCTTTTCGTGGGATAATCTTTTCGCGACACACCCTCCGATACAGAAGCGTATAGAAGTTCTTCGAAATTTTTCTTTATCCGAAACTGGGTGAACCGGCCTTGATTTCACCTTCCCGGAAAGGAAAGGGTAGTAAACCTACATTTTATCAGCATGGCTTAGACTGAGCTTTACCAGACCGAAATAAAATATTATAACAATCCAAATGACAAAAAGACTATTCATTCTGCTCGTTTTTTCAGGACTTCTTATTTTTACTTCCTGTAGGACCTATCTGATTCCTGTTGAGAGTTTTAAACAACAATTTGCCGGGATTGACTCTACAAAATTGAAACCGGTTGAAATGACCGGTGGCGGTTTGCTTTATGTTACAGAAAGTTATCTGGCAAATCCAATTATTAAAATCAAATGCACAGATAAAAAAGGTAATCCTGCCGAACTTGACAACGGTCCGGCAATTGAAATACGGTTTACTTATGGTGAGAAAAATCATCGGACAGTATTCTATTTTGACAGAGTTTTCGTTTCAGACAGTTTAGTTACCGGCATACAATCGCGTTTTATTCCGACGATGAAAAAGTCAATTCCAATAAATAGCATCACAAAAATTGAAGTCCAGAACGGAGGAAAAAACTTTAAGTATGTTAACAGGTAATTATTATATCAGAGATTAATTAGGCCATTTATTTATTTTATGAATCAAACAACATGTTTTTCAGTACTTTACGCTTAAATATTTGGGTAAGGGTCTGAGTGCCTATAAATTTATAGTGATTCTAAATAGGGGGTTAAATCATTGGTTGTTATTATAATAGCCCTTTATTTAGACGGTTTTACATATAGATAAATTTGTATATAATTGATAAACAGCGCATTATATATGTCAATAAATATGAATGAAATAGATACAAAGCGATTATAACTACTTAATTTTGGGCCTTGTCTGCAACAATATAGATAGTTGTCTGCAATCAATATAAAATCGTTCGAAAAGTTCTTCCCGTATGGCAACATCACGAAGGCAGTTTATAAAAATTGGTGCATTGGGTGCCGGGAGCCTTGCCCTGGCAAGCTCGTCTTTCAACCTTGTAAAAGGTTCTTCGATTCTTGATAAAATATCCGGATCAAAGAAGGAAGAGGCACTCCGGACCCCCACTTACTGCGAAATCTGTTTCTGGCAATGTGCCGGCTGGGTTTACAAAGACAATGAAGGCGACATCCAGAAAATCGTTGGTAATGCAGAAGACCAGCATTGCAATGGGCGTTTTTGTCCGCGTGGAACAGGTGGCGTAGGTCAGTATAATGACGAAGACCGACTAAAAACACCACTTATCCGCACCAGCGAAAGGGGAAAAGACACTTTCAGGGAAGCCACCTGGGATGAAGCGTTGGATTATATTGCCGGCAAACTCAAAATAATTGCCGATAAACATGGTCCGGCGTGTGTGGCTTTGTTTACGCATGGATCGGGAGGCGCTCATTTTGGTCAGTTTTTGAAAGCCTATGGCTCTTCATCCATCACCGCGCCTTCTTTTGCTCAATGCCGTGGCCCAAGAGAGGTCGGCTTTCTAACTACTTTTGGCGATATTATTTATTCGCCCGAGCGTATTGACATCCGCGATACCCGTTGCATGGTGCTGATTGGTTCACACTTAGGCGAAAATATGCACAATGGTCAGGTGCAGGAGATGTCGGATGCGATTGACAAAGGCGCAACCATTATTACCGTTGACCCCCGTTTTTCGACCGCTGCCAGCAAATCGAAACACTGGCTACCGATCAAGCCGGCCACCGATCTTGCCCTGTTGTTGTCGTGGATCAATGTACTGATAGAAAATGAATGGTACGATAAAGATTATGTGGCACGCTACACCCACGGTTTCCCGGAACTGAAGGAACACGTGAAGACCTTCACACCCGAATGGGCTTATGGCATCACCACCATTGATCCCAATGTAATTCGCGAAACAGCCCGCGAAATGTACAACGCTTCTCCTTCTGTAATTATAAACCCGGGAAGGCATGTTTCCTGGTATGGTGATGATACACAGCGTCTGCGCGCCGTAGCAATCCTCACCGCCCTGCTGGGTTCATGGGGAAGGCGTGGAGGCTATTACCAGCCCGAAAAACTGCATCTGCCAAACTATCCAGTACCTGATTTTCCTGAACCAAAACATCTGCCCGATGAGGCCTATCTGGGCCTTTATCCTTTGGCCAACGAAGTGGTATCAAATGGTTTGTGCGATGCAACCATTCCCGGTACCGATCGGGCCTGCAATTACAGAGGTTGGATCGTGAACGGCACCAACCTGCTTGCAGCCATTCCCGACCAGCAAAAAACACTTGATGCCATACAGTCGCTGGAGTTGTTGGTTGTAATAGATACCATGCCCGTTGAGTTAACAGGTTATGCCGATGTGATATTGCCCGAATGTACCTATCTGGAAAGATATGACATGCTGCGCAATTCGAACCACCGATTGCCAAATCTTGCTTTGCGGATGCCAGCAGCAGAACCAAAATATAACTCAAAACCCGGGTACTGGATCGCCAGAGAACTGGCTATAAAAATGGGTCTTGAAGCCTGGTTCCCATTCAAAAACATTGAAGACCTGCTCGACTGGCAGCTGAAAGAGGTAGGTTTATCGCTTGAGGAAATGAAGCGCATTGGGGTTAAAAATTTCCCGCGGGAAACGGATAATCTTTATTTCACGAAAGACGAAGAGGTGACATTCAATACCACAACCGGTAAAATTGAGTTGTATTCAACCGATATGGAAACCGAAGGCTTTCCTCCAATGCCTGTTTACACGGCCCACGAGGAGCCGCCCGAAGGATATTACCGGCTTAATTATGGCAGGGCGCCAATGCATACCTTTAGCCGAACTGCCAACAATCCTAACCTGACCGATTTAATGGATGAGAATGTTTTATGGGTTAATCCGAAGGTGTCAAAGTTGTGGGGACTTGAGCATGGTCAATATGTAAAACTTAAAAATCAGGACGGGGTAATCTCAACTTTTGCCATTAAGGTTCGTGTTACCGAGCGCATCCGCTGGGATTCTGTTTATATGGTGCATGGTTTTGGACACAACAACAAAAAATTAAGCCGGGCTTATGGTCGTGGGGTCAACGATACCGAGTTGATTACCAAGGTGCATATAGACCCCGTAATGGGGGGGACCGGAATGCGTGGCAACTTTGTAACTTTTATAACTGATTTTGAAAATTCAGGAAAGGAGGCTAAAGCATGAGATACGCGATGGCCGTTGATACCAAAAAGTGTGTGGGCTGTAGCGATTGCGTGGTAGCCTGCCAGACTGAGAATAATGTTCCCATTGGTTATTGCCGGGATTGGGTGGTTGAAGTTACCGACGGAACTTACCCGAGGCTTGAAATTGAAATCAGGTCGGAGCGTTGCAACCATTGCGAAAATGCCCCATGCGTACGTTGCTGCCCCGCAGGAGCCAGCCATTATGCCGCAGGGGGCGTGGTGTTGGTTACGCCTCATAAATGTATCGGTTGCGGTGCCTGCATCGCTTCCTGCCCCTACGATGCCCGTTACCCTCATCCCGATGGGTATGTGGATAAATGCACATTTTGTCTGCAAAACCGGGTTGAGAAAGGCCTTGACCCTGCCTGTGTTTCGGTTTGTCCGACAAAATGTATGTACTTCGGCGACCTTGACGACCCCAACAGCCCGGTTTCAAAAGTGCTGAAAACCCGTAAAACCAAGACGCTGATTCCGGAAGCCGGAACCAAACCTCAATTATATTTTTTGATTTAATTTACAATCAATATGAGAGAAGAATTAATTGTCAGCGGACGCATGAATCACCTGGTTGATCCGCAGCTAAACATCTGGCACTGGCAAATTCCTTTGTATCTGTTTCTTGGTGGGCTTGCCGCCGGAATTCTGTTTTTCGCTGCACTTTACACCATTCTTGGCAAAGATAAAGAGTATCCGACTGCTGTAAAAGTTGCACCATTTCTAACTCCATTGTTGTTGGTTGCAGGTCTGATTGCATTGTTCATTGACCTGAACCACAAGTTATACTTTTGGCAACTATACACCACCATCAGGCTTCAATCGCCAATGTCATGGGGTGCGTGGACGCTGATGGTTGTGACACCCCTTTCAATTATCTGGTGTGCTTTGAATATTAAGGAGTTGTTTCCTTCATGGGACTGGAAGTACAAGTGGATTTACGAAGTGGATGCTTTTTTCAGAAAATACCTGATTTCCATAGCCTGGCTTATGCTGATATCATCGCTGATTCTGGGTGTTTATACCGGTATCCTGTTTTCGGCCTTTAATGCCCGCCCTTTGTGGAACACCTCAATTCTTGGACCATTATTTCTAACATCCGGCTTGTCAACCGGCGCTGCAACAATCATTCTGATGAGTAAAAATGCAAAGGAACGCCATAATTTTGCACGCATTGATCTGATGTTGATTGGTATAGAGCTTTTTTTGATTGTGCACATGTTCATGGGATTTCTGGCCAGCACTCAGGTTCATATCGAGGCCGCCTCTCTGTTTCTTGGAGGCCCTTATACAACCCCATTCTGGCTGTTTGTTGTCAGCCTGGGATTGGGAATACCGGCTCTGCTTGAAATGCTTGAAATAAAAGGCTTTAAAATGCCTGTGTTCATTGCGCCGGCCCTTGTATTATTCGGCGGACTAATGTTCAGGTTTATCATAGCTTATGCTGGTCAGGCCAGCCGTTGGTTGTATTAATCATTTATTGGCAACACTTTAATTTTTAATAATATGTCTGATAATAAGAAATCAAAGTACATGAACCCATACCTTGCCGGGTTCTTGCTCGGTCTGGTGGTTATTGCGGCCAACTTTATTTCCGGGCGCAGCGTGGGGGCCAGTGGGGCCATAAAGAGTGCCATCGTTGCAGGCGTGGAAACGGTTGCACCGGCACATGCTGAATCGGCGGCATTTTATAAAGAGTACACTCAGGGTCATAAGGGTAATCCTTTGAACAACTGGCTGGTTTACCAGATGCTTGGCGTGCTGGTCGGAGGGTTTTTGTCGGGGGTTATCTCGAGGAGGTTAACCTGGAAAGTTGAGCACAACCCCAGAATTTCTTCCCGGACCCGCCTGATGTTTGCCCTTGCCGGAGGTGTCCTGTTTGGGTTAGGTTCGCAATTTGGCAGGGGATGCACCAGTGGCTCAGCCCTCAGTGGGATGGCTGTGCTCTCATTGGGAGGCTTTATCTCAATGATGGCTATTTTCGGAACAGCTTTCGTGCTGGCTTATTTTTTCCGCAAACTCTGGATTTAAGTTATTGATTACAAACGATTTCTAAAGAAACATTAATATGGGACCCTTAGTTGTTAACGAAATAATATCTGAAAATACCAACCTGCTGCTGGCTTTTTTTGTCGGTATTGCTTTCGGCTTTGTGCTTGAACAGGGTGGTTTTTCCTCGAGTCGCAAACTCGCCGGTGTTTTTTATGGCTATGATGCCGTTGTATTGAAAGTGTTTTTCACCGGTGCGGTAACAGCCATGCTTGGACTTCTTTTTATGAGTTTGTTTGGATGGATCGATCTTAACCTGGTTTATGTAAATGAGACGTTTCTTTGGTCTGCCATTATTGGTGGCGTTGTAATGGGAGCCGGTTTTATAATGGGAGGCTACTGCCCTGGTACCAGTTTCTGTGGGGCAGCAATCGGGAAAATAGATGCCATGATTTTCGTCATTGGTTTGTTCCTTGGGGTATTTATTTTTGCTGAAGGCTATCCTTTATGGGAAGGCATTTACAAGGCAACCTTTATGGGATCACCAAGAATTTCGGAATTCTTTGGTATTTCTGAGGGCATTATGGCGCTGTTGGTAGTTGTTGCAGCCTTACTTATGTTTTGGGGAGCAGAATGGGCCGAGAAAAAATTTCCACGTGAAGAGTACTAAACTTTCTTCAATTGTAAAATATCAAAACACCTGAATATGAAAAATATAAATATCACACCCCGCATTTTTCTAACCTTTGTGTTGCTTACGTTGGGTTTAATTATAGCGGCTGTTCCCAAAAACACAACCACACCGTATAAACTTTCAGCAACTCAGATCCTAAACGAAATAAAAAGCGGTACACAGTATCTCGAACCTGAGCAGGTGGCTCAAATGCTGGTTGAGAAGGATCCGTATTTGCAACTGGTTGATATTCGCTCTCAGAATGAGTTTGAAAAATTCAACCTTCCGGGTGCTGTTAATATTCCTATTGATAATATTCTATCACCCGATTATGTAGATATTTTTGATCAGGACTTAAAGTTAAATGTCTTTTACGGAAATGGCACTACCCAGGCCAACGAAGCCTGGATGTTGCTCAGACAACTGGGGTATAAGAATATTTTTGTACTTCGTGGTGGCCTCAATTACTGGGCTGAAACCATTCTTAACCCGACAGCACCCCCAGTCAACAGTTCCAACGACGATCTCGCACGGTATGATTTCAGGCGCGGTGCCGGACAGGCTTTGGGAGGAGGCGAACTTTCATCCACCCAGTCTCAGCCTTCAGGTGGAGTAAAAGCCCAGGTTCCCGGTCCAAAACCAGCCGGTAAGAAGAAGAAAGTGGCCGGAGGATGCTCCTGACAAACAATAAATTGGATAATAATTTGATCAATTAAAACTCCCCAATCTTTTGTAGAAAGGGGAGTTTTAAATTTTGGGTAATACTATTTTTCGGATAGAAATACGGTAATACCCGGTATTGATTTAAAGTAGGGTATTCCAGTAATATCCCATATTGGTATATAATTCCCTTAATTTGATCACGGTGGTTCTTTTGATTACCACAGCTGAAAAAGCGGGGCAGGCTGCCTCGACGGGATGGAGACAGTTGGAGTTTAAGATTTAACCGGACAACAATTTTTTTTTGAAACATAGGCATTATAACAAATAAAAAGCCATTCCAGAACGGGAATGGCTTTTTATCGTTCATTTAGGAACAATCACTCACACTAATTACCAGTCACAAAATCGTATCCCATAATCTGGGAATCATTAAATACTGTCATACCGCCAGCGGCAACCATATTGTCATAGATCATACCGTTAGTGCCGAACATAATTGACTTGGCATCATAACCCAATAAACGCAGGTAGGCTACCAGGTGAGCACTTGTCTGACCTGTATAGCAATAAACAGCAACAGTTTTATTTGTTGGAAGTGTTTTGAGGTCAACAGACAATTTGATGGATTCTTTTGGAGTGTATTGCATTGCTCCCGGGATATGTCCCGTTTCATACTGAGCTGCCGGCCAGTAATTCACTGTATAATAATTCGTCAGATTCCCAAACACAGTTGCGCTGGTAATTTTAGCAGGGTCAAATCCTTCAGTCAGCAGAGTGCTTATACGGGCTTCAAGAATCTCCTTACCTGTTGTCTTCCCGGTGCTTAATACTGGTAAACTACCCATGGCTCCTTTGGCAGTTGCGGTTGAAGTGAACTGCGAAGAGTAGGTATTACCTTTATTTGAAGACCATTTGTCAAAAGTTGCATTCCATGAACTCATACCCCATTTCAATGAATACACTTTATCATATCCCATGATTCGAAGTAAGCTGGCAGCATATCCTGCTGTCTGGCCTGTGTAACAAACAATGGCAACTTTCGTGTAAGGTGTTAAATTAACTCCTTTGATGTGGGATAAGATGTCGGCAAAAGCTACATTATGTGCATTTGCGATGTGCCCTGTTGCAAAATCTGTTGCCGACCTGATGTCCATAATATAAACCTGACCGGTTTCGTTCAGGGTTTTTACATCAGAGGCTGCAACAATTGCCGGCATATCAGAGTTGACATAATCTTTACCAAGCAGCGAATTTGTTGACTCAAGATACTCGGTAAGCACTTGTGATTCATCAACTTTTACTACTTCATCTTTTTTGCATGAAGTAAAAATCAGGGATCCTACAAGGACACTGTACAATAATAATTTTGTTGTTTTCATTTTTGTTTTTATTGGTTAGTATGTGATTAAAAAAACTCTCAGGGTTTATTTCTCAAACCAGGATGCTGGCAACTTTCCATCTACCTTAATACTTGCTGAAGCATTCTTCTCCCAGTTCTGTAAATTGTCTTCAAACAGATATAACTCCCGGTTAACCAGAACACCATTCTCATTGCGGATATGGCAATTGGAATAACAGGATCTTCCGGTTATTACTTTGGTTCTGCCGGTCCAGCGAAGAATGTTGTGCGGGGTAGTATAATTAAAGGTTGGGAAAGCATCGAAGTTGGCGTATTCATTGACGCCATATTTTTCCCAATTGTCTGGAGCAGCAAGTGTTCGTCTGACCAGGGTTAAATTGTATCCAGGTTTAAGATCAGGAATTGGATTTACAGCAATTTTGAAACCCATGTATGAAGGAATTCTGGCTCCCTCACCATGTATATGGCAGCTCCCGCAGTTGTTGTAATCCTGCGAATGGCATACCTGACAATTAAAGTCATTATAATGCATGGAATGGAATGGATTCGCGGATGCAATTCCCTGATGGCAATCGCCGCATTTGGGAAGTTTGGAATAAGCATAACGCTGTTCTACCGGGTGACCATCCCCATGAATTTCGCTTCCGCTATGGCAATCCAGGCAGTTGAACTGATTCTGTGAAAAGTGGACATCGGGTTGTGTGCCAGCGGCAACCCCCAGGTATGCATGCCCGCCGCGTGAACTATGACAGACAACACAACCGGTTACCATATCCGGCGTTTTATTGAACATATGCCCTTTGGCAAGTCCGCCTCCACCAGCAAGTGGTCGGACAATGTGACAATTTCCACAGGTGCCGTGGCAAGTAGCGCAATTGGCGTTATATCCTTCAATTTGATGCTGTGGTAATTTATCAAAGTCCTGTGGCCCGTCAAGTCCACTCCGTATCGTAACCTTTCTTTTCTGACCAGTGCCATTATGAAGGCTGGTTTTAAAATTGTTCACAATTTCCTGGTGGCAGGTTCCGCACTTTTCATCGGCATACATTGATGGATGACTGATAAAACTGCCCGAATGAGCTACCTTTTTATCATCGGTGTTATTGTTACCGTTATGGCAACCAACGCAACCAATTTTATAGTGGGCTGATTTTTTATATTCTTTAAATCCATCCCCTCCCATATAAACCCTGTCGTAAGGTTCATAATGTGGGGCTTCACCTCCGCATCCTCCACCTAATATTGCAGTGTCGGGAGAATAAACAGCCTGAAGATGAGCATAATTGGTGTGACAGCCTTCACATGAGGCAAAACCAGTATCTTCATTTGATGGATTGACTTTCTCACAACTGACACTAAATAGTGCAATTGAAAGCACTATCATTAATCCGGCATTCAAGAGTAGTTTATTAAATTTCATAGTAATATAATTAAGTTAATAAATACTTAAAAGTATGGAAGCACACTTTTTCTGCATCACTACAAAGATGATGGTTTTACACATGCTGTTAATGAATTAACAACTGGCATTGATCTCTATTTTGTATGTTAAGCGATGGCTGTTTTCCTGTTCCGGATCAGGAATATTCATGATTTATGATTATCTTTGCCTGTAAGAGGGAAAATTCAGATGGGAAATAAAATCAAACAGGGAACTAGTTGTACAATAAATTCTCGTATCTGCAAATGTTTTGAAAGGCTTACAGCGGAAGAGCTGGATTTACTTGAGGCCAATTCGGTGAATATCCACTATAAGAAACGGGAGATAATCTGCAAGCAGGGAGGATTTGTTTCACATGTAATGTACATGGAAAGTGGATTGGCTAAGGTTTTTTTGGATGATGGAACGAACTCATTGGTTCTAAAAATTATTCCAACAGGTAATCTATTGGGTCTGAGTTCTCTATCTGAAGAACAGAATACCTATCAATATTCAGCTATGGCTTATGTTGATTCTAAAATTAAGCAGATCGATATTCAGGTGTTCAGGCAGCTTTTACACATGAATGCCGCCTTTGCCAAGGAAGTAATTGATATTTTGAATGCCGATAGTTCACAGATTTACGGACGTTTTTTTTGCCTTACCCACAAACAGGCATATGGACGTTTGGCTGATATTCTGCTTTGTCTTTCAAACAGGATTTTCAAACAGGATGAATTTGAATTGCCCCTTTCACGGAAGGATTTGGCGGAGTTGTCCGGAATGAGCTCAGAGACAGTGATCAGGATGTTAAAAAAATTCTGCGACGATGGTATAATACAAATGGGAAAGAAAAGCTTGAAAGTGCTGGATTATGACCGTTTGAACCGTATCAGTGAATTAGGCTGATCACATCATTTGCTTTTATTGGAAATAGTAGGATCTTGTGTAATTCCGGAAGACTATTTTTACGGTCCGCTGAAATATTTCATAAACCAGGCCCGCTCCTAATGTTTACCCGGCAAACACTTTTCAGGTGATTTGCAAGGAGAATTATTTAGATTGGATTAGTTGATCAAAAAAAGAAATTCAATCAAAGAGGATTCTGATGGGAACCTTTTCAGGAGGATATCCCGGCATTTCGTGAAAAACATTTTCGGCTAAAGCCAAAGATAGAGCGCCAAAAACATTTTACACCGGGCTGAAGCCCTGCGAAAGTGAGGATGATGGCCCTGGAAGTGAGGTAAACCAATCAAACCTATTTCTTCTTTAAACCATAGTAACCTCTCACCACCTAATATTCCAACCTTATTTTTCCTGCATACCTTATATTGAGTAATGCATAGGTTGCCTGGTAACCCCCTGATTGAACCTTCATATCTTTATTGTTCCCATTGATTAAAGTCCGTCAACACGTTGTTCCTCTTTGCTGGTGGCAAAAAGCTTTTAATTTTTGACCGGACAAAAGTGTTAATGCAGGTATTTTAAACCGCTTCTTCCTTAAGCTTTGCAAAATACATGGCGAATGAGCGGTATAAAAAGTGGGTCCATTTACCGAAAGGTACGATGATTAAAGCCCATTGTACCAGAACAATCAGGTGTAGCAAATACATCCAGCTATTGTTTTCGAGGATATTGAGGTCGATAAAGGCACGAACCATAAAAGCAGTCAGTCCCATCAGCAATAGCCAGATGACAAAGAACCAGTCGGAAGGTTGCGAGTTTTTACTCACTTCTTTGGTTTTCTTCATCCTACTTTTTACAAAATCAAAGGTTACAATAAAGATTACGGCGCTTTCAACATACCCGAGTATGATGATGAAAATATTCTGCGAAGAAAACCAATCCAAAAATACAGTAGTGAAGAGTAGCAAGAGATATCCGAGCACCAAAACTAAATGCTCAAACCACCTGAACTGGTTGTCATCGCATCCCAATGAGCGTTTTTGAGTAAACATGTGAACCAGTAATTCCCAGGTACTTTTCACATATGTGGTAAAGGAGACCTTGACTTTTGGTTTCAGGATTACAAAATACCACATACGGATAATATTGGGTAACAGGATTATGGCAAAAACAGATGCAATGGCTATCATTTCGAAATAATGTCCAAAGTGTATAATTGTTTCCAGGTAGAATGACTCGTAAGCAGCAAACCCGATTACAGCCAGAGCCGTGAGGACGAATGCTATAATGCTTAATGGCAGAGATTTATACAACAATCCTGATAAACCGGTCCAGTCGTATTTTGAGGTAAGCCACCGTCTGAGTGACATCATCAGTTCGCCGGGATTGGCTTCCTGTGGACAGTGCGTGGTACATTCGCCGCAGTAGTAACAAAGCCAGGGTTTTAACGAAGAGGTTAATTCCTCCTCCATACCCAGAACGCTGAATCTTACCATTTCGCGCGGAAACGAATCCTCCGGCGTGGATAAAGAGCAAACAGCGGTGCAGGTGCCACAATTATAACAGGCATTAAAATTAATTGCACCGTATTCTTTTAACGATTCTCCGAATTTCAGATCAATACTTGCCATTATTTTTTCAGTTTATACGTAAAATATTCATCCATATCGTCCACTTCTCCTGTTTGTACAAAGCCATATTTTACCAGCGACATAAGGTAATAAACGACATCTGGCCGTGGCATAACCAGTTTTTGTGATAACTGCTCTATGGTTAGATCACTCTCTTTCAGTGCATCCAGCATCGCCCTTTTAATCCTGTTAAATTCCTTCAGTTGATCTTTCACGTGCTGCGGAACTTCGCGTGTTTCTCTGAGGGCTATCGCGGTTTTTCCTTTTTTAACTTCCATGATTTTCTTTGTTTTTTAATTCAGTTCCTCCCGCTAATCATGCGCCAGGGCATCAATCATGCTTTCGATTTCATTGTTCGAATAAGCAATTAAATCAAGGGCATCAGTAGGGCAAACCGGCAAACACATGCCGCAGCCTTTACAAACTGAATTGTTGATCAGTGCAATAGATTTTGTACCTGTTTCGGTAAGGCTTATGGCATCGAAAGGACAAGCTTCGGAACAGGCATTACACCAGGTACATTTTTCGGCATCAACCCCGGCTACGATGGGTTCAGTTTCCAATTCGCCTTTACTTACATATGAAAATGATTTGGTAGCGGCTGAAAGGGCTGAGTTCACCGATTCCATGATATTTTTCGGGCCCTGGCAGGCACCTGAAATGGTCACTCCGTCGATAAATGTTTCCACCGGGCGAAGTTTCATGTGAATTTCGTTGAAGAACTTATCCCGGCCTTTTGGTAATTTGAAGAGTGATCCAACAGAATTCTCGGCACGTGGTACCATTCCTGTTACCAGGACTACCAGGTCGGCCTCAACCTCCATTTCTTTGCCATGCGTCAAAATATCGTTGATCTTAACTTTGGTTTTATCATTTTCGCGATACACAACCGGCAGTGCATCCTCATAGGCCTGTAGGTATATATCTCCCTGCTCCAATGAGTTACGATACAAGACTTCCTGTTTTCCATAGGTACGAATACCCCGGTTGAAATGAAAATTGTGAACTTTCGGGAATTTTTCCTTTGCCAAAAGGGAAGCGTGAATGGTTGATGTGCAGCAAAACCGTGAGCAGTAAGTATTTCCGCCTTCTTCCTGCCGGCTTCCTACGCAATAGATATAAGCAATGTTTTTAACTTCTTTCCCTTTGAACAACAGCTTTTTATCACTCAGTTCAATCATCCGTTTGAACTGAGGCAGAGTAACTACATTGTCGATTTCGTTGTAACCAAACTCTCCTTCGCCGGGAGTGTAAGGATCGAAACCCGTGGCCATAAGCACTGAACCGACATTAATATCGAGTATTTCCTCTTTCTGGCTGAAATCGATGTTCTCGCAAATGGCTTCACACTTGCCGCAGCGAGTACAGTTTTTTATATCAATAACAGGCGATTGAGGGTATTCGCTTGGAAAATTATGATAAATAGCCTTGCGGGAAGTTATATTGAAGTTAAAGTCGTCGGGAACTTCGACCGGGCAGGCATCAATGGCTTGCTGCAGGTTGCCCACATTACAATTCGCTTTAATATATCGTGGAGTAATTTTGACTTTCAGTTTAAAATCACCAATACTTCCGGCATTGGAAACAACCTCTGCGCCGGTGAATAAAGTAACATTTGGGCGCATCGCCAGATCGTTATAAAGTCGGGTTACAACTTCCTTCCCGGTTTCGTTGGTGGTAAACATGGCCCCCCATTGCGAAACCCTGCCCCCGATAAAATGCTCCCTTTCAATTAAAAATACCGGGCAATCCATCTTGGATAGCGCAATGGCAGCCTTCATTCCGGCAACGCCACTGCCTATAATGGCAACGGATTTCTGAGCGACAATTTTATTGGGTTCTAGTGATTCAGCTAAACGGGCTTTGGCAATGGCAGCTCTGACAATATGAATAGCCTTTTCGGTGGCCCCGGCTTTATCGTCGGAATGCGCCCACGAAACCTGTTCTCGGATATTGGCGTGGACATAATTGTATTTATTTAAACCGGCCCTTTCGCTCACTTTCCCGAATGTGGTAAGGTGAAGTTTCGGGGAACAGGAAGCAACGACTACGCCATTCAGATCGTTGTTTTTTATGTCGTCAACCATATCTTTCTGATTAGAGTCAGAGCATGCAAACATGGTAGCTTTTGATAACATCACACCACCTTCATCTTCAATGGCTTGTCGTACTTTTTCAACATCCACGTAATCAGAAATGTTTCCACCGCAATGGCAAACATATACACCTATTTTCTTTTTCATTATTTGTCCTGGATTAAATAACTGATGGCTTCGGAAGATGCGGCTCCTGCTGAAAGGATGGAATCGGGTATATCCATAGGCCCTGTTGCTGTTCCGGCAACAAACACACCTTCGATACTGGTTTTGGCCGGGCTGATGAGTGAATCAACCTGATCAATAAACTTATGTGGTCCCAGTTTTAATTCGTCAGTGTGGAACAATTTTGCTGCATCCTGATTTGGGAGAACGCCAACCGAAAGGATCACCATATCATGCTCAGCTTCCTTCACAATTCCTTCGTTAATATCTTCGTATCGCAGAATGAGGTTGCCGTTCTCCTTTTCTGAAATTTTGCCAATCTTTCCTTTTACAAAGTTCACGCCCATGCCTTTGGCCTGCTGGTAAAACTCTTCAAACCCTTTACCAAACGAGCGAATGTTGATATAATAAATGGTGACATCGGCCATTGGTAAAGCGCCCATGAGCAATTGCGACTGTTTAATGGAATACATGCAGCAGATCTGCGAGCAGATTGGGTTTCCAACCGTAGCATCTCTGGAACCGGTGCAAAGTACGTAGGCAATTTTATCGGGTACTTTTCCATCACCGGGGCGAAGAACGGTGTTGAACGGGCGTGTCGGCGCCAGTTCGCGTTCCATTTGCATGGAGGTAACAACATTTTTATAAAGACCAAATCCGTATCGCGGGATCAGGAGAGGATCGAATAATTTAAAACCTGTTGCAAGAACAACGGTCTTTATATTAATTTGAATTTCTTCGGTTTGCTGTGTAAAATCTATACAATTTGTCGGACAGACCTTTTCGCAGGCGCCGCACAAAATACAATTATCAATATCGATGGCTGCTGCTTTTGGGCTGGCAATACTGAAGGGAATAAACGCAGCCTTGCGTCCTACCAGGTTGTATTGGAACTGGTCGGGAACGCTGACCGGACAAGCCTGCTCGCAAAGCTGACAGGCGGTACAATCTTCAACCACCACATAACGTGGCTTTTTGATAATAGTGGCCTCAAAATTATTTTCAGCAATCTTATTGATTTCACCTACTTCGCTGCTGGTGTAGATTGTGATGTTAGGGTGCCTTGAAATTTCAGACACTTTAGGTGTTGTAATACAGGCAGCACAGTCAAGCGTTGGAAAAACCTTGCTGAGCAGAATCATTTTCCCGCCAATGGAAAGCTCTTTCTCGATTAACAAAACTGTAAATCCGTTATTGGCCAGATTTAATGCTGCTTCACCACCTGCAATGCCTCCGCCAACAACCAGCGCATCAAACGACGTATTTTTTAATTGTTCACTCATTATTGCGGGTTTGATGTTTTTAGTAAATATTCATTAAAGCTTTTCACCTGCTTTACAAATGATTCGCTGCACACCGAACAAATCGCAGCCATTCTTAATCGAGCTGGTTCAATCCCATTTTGTTTCATTAATTCATGCGTGCGACTTACCACATTCCCGGTTTTTTCGGTACATGATTCTCCAAAAATGCAATCGCTGCCATCGGCAGCAATAAAAACACCATCAAACCCCTTTTCATAAGCACGTAAAATCCACCTGGATTTTATGCCACTCGAACAGGGAAGTGTTATTGTATATACCGTCGGGGGATAATGTAATTTAAGTAATCCCGCCATATCAATAGCGGGATCACTTATTTTCTCGGTTGAAAAGACTCATATTTTAGCGCTTTTCCTGATTTTTTCAGCCATGAGATTTTTTTATTGCTTCTTCATGTAAACTTTGAAGTATCCATTCTCTTCGACAGCACCAAGGTATTGATGACCTTGTTTGTTGCACCATTTAGGAATATCACTTTTGGTTCCTTCATCGGCTGACAGAATTTCCATAACATCGCCTGATTTTATGGTTCCTATAGCCTTTTTAGCTTCCAACAACGGACCAGGACAAGCTGTTCCACGTGCATCTACTGATTTGGCTACTGCTACATTTTTCAATTCTTCTGTTGTCATCATTTTTTGTTTTATTTAAATTGGTTTTTAATATTCCGGTATTTATCAGATAAAGAGCTGCATGCTGCTTTCACTGGCATCGCATACAAAAGTTGCTGCACCGGCGTAGCTCAGATGTGGATAATCTATCATCTCTTCTTTTTTGAAACCCATAAGTCCCATTGACATTTCGCAAACCACAATTTCTATCCCTAATTCACCTGCTTGTTCGAACATCTGATCCAGGCTTAGTACATTTTGGCTCCTCATCAGATGCTTTATCATGATTGGTCCCATCCCGGCCATATTCAATCTTGAAAGCTTCAATTTGTTTTTCCCCTTTGGCAACATCAGTCCGAACATTTTTGAGATAAAATCTTTACCCTGAACCTGCTTATCTTTAGCTCTAAGTGCTGATAGTGCCCAGAAGGAAAAGAATAATTTAACTTTGGTATCCATGGCAGCTGCAGCCAAAGAAATAACCATGGCAGCCAGAATTTTATCCATATCACCGGATACTACAGCTATTGACAACTGATCAATTCGTGAATTTTCGAGACGTGTAACCTTGCCTTGTAAAGCCTCAATTTTTTCCTGAAGCTGATTTACCTGATCTTTTAATTCTTGTTCCATTTCTTGTTTTATTATTTATTTTGTCTTCCTGAATCCTTATCATCATCTTCTTTCCTTTTTCCTGATTTTAGGGATTTTAGCGCTGATGATCACTAAATTTTCAATTTCAGCCAGACGTATTTTTTTAAAATTGCTAACAGGACAAAATTAAACCCTTAGTTAGCGTGAAGTCCCAAAACAAGTGTGGAGTATATGACTATTATATGTGACATAGCTCACATTTATTATCTTTGCAGGATGAATAATGATTGTAAAGCTTGTGTTTTCAGATCCAGGGCTGCAGAAACATTAAGCGATGAAAATGTTGAGATTTTATCGTGCAATAATGTTACTGTAAAATTCAAAAAAGGGAATTCGATATTTACACAAGGAGCGTTTTCAACCAATGTGGTTTATATACGGAGCGGTTTGGCGAAAATTCACATTACAGGGCCCTATCACGAACAAATTGTCCGCATTGTTAAAGCGCCGCGTTACCTGGGCCTGCCAACAACTATTGGCGATAAAATAAACCAGTATTCGGTCACTGCTATCAGTGATGTTGAAGTCTGCTTTATTGATATTAGTGCATTCCGGCAGCTACTGAAAGATACCGAGCATTTTGCATTCGAGATAATTCTGGACTTGTGTAAGGATGAACTGGAATCCATGCGCCGATGTGCGAATCGTACACAGAAGCAAACCCGTGGGAATATTGCAGGCGTAATATTAGATTTTGCCGATCAGATTTTCAAATCGGATACTTTCACCCTTCCTGTTTCGCAAGCCGAAATTGCAAATCTGGTAGATACCAGCAGGGAAAGTGTAAGCCGCATAATTACTGAATTTCATAAAGATGGAATTCTTAATATTAAAGGAAGAAAAGTCGAAATTCTGAATAAGAAATCCCTTCTTACGATCTGCGAAAAAGGTTGATGGTCATTGCAAGCTTCACATAAAGGATTGGTTTCTGGATTTATAAGTTAGCTAACCAGGTTTATAATTATGTGAAGAAAAGATGCATCATTTCACCTTCATAATGAATTTTAGGTTCCAGATGATAGGCTTCTTTGATATTTTTTATAGTCAAAACTTCATTCTTATCGCCTGATACCAATACCTTCCCATAATTAAGCAGCACAATGTGATTTGCAAACCGGGCTGCCAGATTCAGATCGTGCACAACACCAACAACAACCATATCTTTGCTTTGTAACGGATTTTACTTCCATAAAATTCTGTCAACCAACGAAATGAATGAAAATATCGTGCCAATGTAGCAACTAATAGGTTATAGTTATTAACATTTAACTGTTTATATGTTAGTTTTATATGTCTTGCATTTCGTAGCAAC
>JBBQBC010000048.1:0-20521 GCA_038317155.1 Bacteroidales bacterium | reverse complement strand
ACAATATGCTTGACAATCTGCAGACTGCAACCAATGAACTTCAGAACTGGTCTCAACAACTTGAGTATAAGGTTCAGAAAAAGTCGGAAGAATTGGGACAGGCGCACAATGAACTCATGAATATTGAAAGAATCGCCTCACTCGGTAAATTATCGTTATCGGTTGCCCATGAGATCAACAATCCATTATCGGGTATTCTTATATATACAAAGCTGGTGTACAAACAATTAAGTAATCAGCAATTGGATGAACCGAAAAAAGAATCGATGCTGAAACATTTGCGTTTGATTGAAAACGAAACTAAACGTTGTGGTGACATCGTTAAAGGCTTGTTGGATTTTTCAAGAAAAGATCAGGATGGTTTTGAGCCGAAACATCTTCATGAAATTTTGATAGATACTTATGAATTGATGACCCATCCAATGAAGATAGCTGACATTAACTTTTTAATAGACTTAAAGGCAAAGCCCGATCTGATTCACTGTAGTCCAAATCAGATAAAGCAAGTCTGCGTTGCAATCCTGGTAAATGCATCAGAAGCAGTTACAGAAAACGGGGAAGTACTGATCACTACTGACAATCCGGATTCTGAACATATAAGAATCGCCATAAGTGACAACGGTATCGGAATTTCTGATGAAGATCTTCCGCATGTTTTAGAGCCTTTCTTTTCAACCAAGGAAAATACCAGCGGAATCGGCCTGGGATTGGCAATTGTTCATGGCATTATTCAAAGTCACAAAGGAAAAACAGAAGTAGTTTCAGAACGTGGAAAAGGAACAACGATTTTTATAACTTTACCTTTATTAAAAGCTTAAGGATTTAATTATGACAAAAAAAATCTCAATCCTGATCGTTGATGATGAAGAGTCTGTCAGAGATTCTTTATACAACTGGTTTATCGAAGATGGTTATCATGTAGAATGTGCTGAAAATGCGAAACTGGCATTAACCATGCTTGAATCCAATGGTTTTGATATTATTCTTGCTGATATTAAAATGCCCGGAATGGATGGATTAGAAATGCTCCGGCGGATTAAATCCTTAAAAAAAGAATCCATTGTTATTATAATGACAGCCTTTGCTGCAGTTGACACAGCAGTTCAGGCACTTAAGGACGGCGCCTACGACTACATTACCAAACCTTTCGATCCGGACGATCTTTCGCACCTAATCCGAAACGCTTCAAAACAAATTTCGCTGATTGAAGAGAATGAAATACTGAAAGAAAAAGTGGTTTCGCTTGATAATGTTGAAGATATGATTGGCGAAAGCGAAGCCATGCAAAAGGTTTTCATGGAAATCGAGAGTGTTGCCCAGTCAAATGCCTCAGTGATTATTACCGGCGAAAGTGGAACAGGCAAAGAACTTGTAGCCAGGGCAATACATGCTAATTCACCACGCAAATTCTTTCCGATGGTTAGTGTACATTGCGGATCTCTCACTGAAAGTTTGCTTGAAAGTGAGTTGTTCGGTCATGAAAAAGGAGCTTTTACAGGAGCCGTTTATAACCGCAAAGGCAGGTTTGAGATGGCCGACAGCGGAACCATTTTCCTGGATGAAATTGCGACTATTTCTTCGAAAATGCAGGTCGAATTGCTACGGGTACTGGAAACCAGGAGCTTTGTGCGTGTTGGCGGCAATAAAGAAATCAGCTCTGATTTCAGGGTAATCTGTGCAACCAACAGGGATTTAAAAACCATGGTTGAAAAGGGAACATTTCGTGAAGATCTGTTTTACCGGCTGAATGTTGTAAATATCAATGTTCCTCCCCTGCGCGAACGTATTGAAGATATCCCCCTTCTTGCGGAGTATTTTATCAAAAAATACTGCACCTTGATGAACAGGCCGCTCATGCCGATAGAATCAGCTGCACTCAGACGCCTTGAGGAGTTTTCGTTTCCCGGCAATATCCGTGAACTTGAAAACATGATTGAGCGAGCTATCGTGGTTGGAAAAGGCAAAAGGATCACGCTTAAGGACCTGCCCCTTGAAAAAGAAACACTGAGCACACCCATCGAGAGCCTGGGCGAACTAGAAAAAAACCACATCCTGCTGATTCTTGACAAATACAACTGGAACATTTCAGTTGCAGCCAAAGTGCTGAAAGTTGACCGGGTGACTCTTTACAATAAAATCAGGAAGTACGATTTAAAACCACCTAAATAAGTTCCTGTACGTTTGGAACAAAAAAATATCCAATATAACCGGGGTCGGTTCATCTATAAAATGCCGGTTAACAAAGAAATTAGTCCTCATTATAATTATGCATAACTTTTTTCTTCTACAGAACTTGCCTCTTGCAAAAGAAGTAGCAGGTTTTAAATAAAAAATTTGCGAATGAATCAGAAAAACATCGTGCTGGTCTCTTTTGGTTATTTTGGGAAACTACCTCCTGAAATGATTGCAGGGGATGTGGAACATGAGTTTTCGATACCAGTGATCAATCAGGAAGGCCATCTGGAACTAATTGAATTCTATGATCCCGCCCGGAGACAGTATGATGGAAACAAACTTTTACATAAAATTGACGCTATTTATGCATCCGATAGGGTTAAAACTATAGGCGTATTTAATGTTGACCTTTTTATCCCGATTCTTACCTATATTTTCGGCCAGGCATTTCTAAACGGACGCAGCGGTATTGCCTCAGTTTACAGATTAAGCAATGAACGATATGGAATGCCGGCCGATGAGCTTCTGCTGGCAGATCGTTTTCGCAAGGAAGTAATCCATGAACTGGGCCATACTTTCGGTTTGATTCATTGTGCAGACCCCAGATGCGTTATGCGTTCAGGCACCTATGTTGAAGACATTGATCAGAAAAGCCATCATCTTTGTTCCAGATGCAGGTTGAAACTGGAGAAGCATAATTTGCCTCCGGAGATAGGATGAGCTGCAAAGCAAATGAATCAAAAATATTAAACTCTAATGTCCGCGTAAAAAAGAAAACCCTTTTGCCACCATCCCCATAGCCATAGGGTTTCAGGTTGATTTCTAAAATTCGAGTTATTGCTTTACAAGTTCCTTCATTACAATACCGGTATCAGTAGACAACTTTAAAATATAAATCCCACAGGATAAATCTCTTATATCAAGGAAGGTTGATGGCACTGTGATGGATTGCTTCAGGATTTCCTGTCCGTTGAGGTTGAGGATGGAGAGATGGCTTTTGGGAAAATTTTCAGGTAGTGAAATGGTTATCAGGCCGGTGGAAGGGTTAGGAACAATTGTAAAGTCATTCCCGGAAATGGGCACCACACCTACCAGGCACTCCACCTCCACCTCCTGCAGGCTATTACAGCCGGGGGCGTTTCCATAAATTGACGCTAAACAGCCCGGACTGGCTAAATAATTGCAAATACTCTGTACATCACAGGTTGACAATGATGTGTTATCGTGAATGGTTAAACCGGCCATTGATCCCGCATCAATATAATCAATGCCTGACAGACTGGTCAGGGCGGTATTTCCGGCAATAAATATCTCTTCGTCCACACTGGTCAGATTCTCCAATCCCATCAGATCTGACAGCAGGATATTTTCATTCACATCCAGACTACCACCGATGGCACTCAGATTGTTCAATCCCTGAAGGCTGGTCAGGGCATTGTTTTCACCAATATAAAGGGTACCTCCTACCGATGTCAGATTTCCCAATCCCGCAAGACTGGTCATGATGTCCGAACCAATTATGGATAACCACCCGGAAATGGAAGTCAGATTCTCAAACCCCGTCAAGCTGACCAACGCACCGTTGTCGGACAACAACAGCGAACCTGAAGAAGTCAGATTCCCAAATGCAGTTACCGAAGTGAGGGCTGGATTGTCAGATATTTGAAGACTTCCATCGATTGAAGTCAGATTTCCCAATCCAGCTATATCTGACAATGAATTGTTACAGATGATGGATAGATTACCGCCAATTACCGTTACTACTGCCAGGCCATCAAGATTGCAGATGTTGTTCCCGTTGATCGTAACATCTCCCTGTATCTCAGAGCAACCCGGGTAATTGGTTTGAAAATTATCGATTTCGGCTTGGGTGGTAAAGGTGATGCCTCCGGGCAGGCAGCCATAAGCATTGTTACAGGCGGCTATCACCTCCTCAGGGCTGTTGCAGCCAGCGGCATTTCCCTGAATTGTTACCACTCCCCCTGGTGCAGCAAGGTAATCGCAGATGCTTTGCACTTCGCAGGATGATAGAGATAAGTTATTACTTATACCCAGACCACCTCCAATGGAACTTATATTTTCCAGCCCACTTAAATTGATAAGGGAATTGTTAGAATTGATAACAATATAATCTGCGACATGAGTAATATTCTCCAGACCGTTTAAACTGATCAGTGAGGGGTTCTCGTAAATGCCAATGTCCGACCTGAGGCTAGTTAAACTCTCAAGGCCTGTTAAATCTATCAGTGAAGAATTTATACTAATATCTATCGGGCCAATATCAGAAATACTATTCATCCCTGTAAAACTTAAAAGGGAAGGGTTGCCAAGCACTGTAAATCCGCCACCTATGGATGTTAAGCTATTCAAACCTTCCAGGCTGATCAGACTGCTATTCCAGCTAATCATAAAATCATATCCGATTGAAATCAAACTATCCATCCCGCTCAGATTGTGGAGTACATAATTACCTTCAATTTGCAGACCTCCGGCAATGGAAGTCAATCCTTCCATGCCATTTAAACTGAGCAGGTTCATGTTAAACATGATCAACATCCATTCACTCACTGAAGTTACATTTTCAAGGCCGGATAAATCGGCCAGGCTGTTATTCTCGTAAATGGAAAGCAAGCCATTAATGGTAGTTATTCCTTCTAATCCTGTTAAACTACCAAGGTTGTCGTTGTGTTCAATGATAAGGTCTGTTCCGATATAAGTCAGATTATTCAATCCTACCAAGCTTGTCAGGGCTGGGTTACTACGAATATTCAGGCTTCCACCGATGTAGTTAATGTTACCAAGCCCTGATAAACTTATCAGAACAGGATTGGTATCTGAAATCCCTATATTAAGATCCCCCCCGACGAAAGTCAGCTCATATAGTCCATCCAGGTTTGTAATATCTAACCCATGAATGGTAACATCTCCCTGTATCTCAGTGCATCCGGGGTAATTGGTTTGGAAATTATCAATTTCGGCTTGCGTGGTAAAGGTGATGCCTTCGGGCAGGCAGCCAAAAACATTGTTACAGGCGGCTTCAACCTCTTCCGGGCTATTACATCCCGGAGCATTGTCAAAGATTTCAACCAGGCCATTGGGTGCAGCCAGGTAATCACAAATACTCTGCACTTCGCAGCTTGAAAGTCCATAGTTTTCAGTTAGCAGCAAACCACTGATAGAGGCTGGTTCCAGGCTCTCTAACCCGGATAAACTGGTTAATAACGGATTATAAACCAATCCAAGATGACCACCGATGGAGGTCAGATTACTAAACCCGTTCAGGCTGGACAATGCTGTATTGCACATAAGAAAAAGCCCTCCTGTGGAATTCAGGTTTTCAATTCCTGTAATGTTGGTCAGCGCGTAACAGCCTTCAATTTCAAGACTTCCTCCAATAGAAGTCAGGTTGTAAATCCCAGATAAGCTGGTAAGGCTTTGTTCACAATAAATATTAAGTCTTCCCCCTATGAAAGTCAGGCCACCAAGGCCAGTAAGATCATCAAGTGTGTTGCCTTCAATTGTAATATCAGCATCTAGTAAAGTGAGGTTCTCAAGACCTGAAAGGTCGGACAGTTCGTTGTTGTAATAAATTGTAAGGTCTCCACCAATAAATATAAGGTTATCAAGTGCTGACAGATTTGTCAAAATGCTGTTGTTTATAATCTCAAAGTCACTACCAATGGAAGTCAGATTGTCAAACCCGGACAAACTGGTCAGTAAAGGATTACAATGGCCCGGCTTACCTATTGATAAGTTACTTCCGATTGATGTCACTAAACTAAGTCCATTGAGATTCGTAATGTCATTTCCGCTTATTGTCACATCTCCCTCAATCTCTGTGCAACCGGGATAATTGTTTTGAAAATTATCGATTTCGGCTTGGGTGGTAAAGATGATGCCTTCGGGCAGGCAGCCAAAGGAGGCATTGCAGGCAGCTATCACCTCCTCAGGGCTGTTGCAGCCAGCGGCATTTCCCTGAATTGTTACCACTCCCCCCGGTGCAGCAAGGTAATCACAGATGCTTTGCACTTCGCAGGACGACAGCGCTTCATTCCAGGAAATATCAAGACCATCAATTGATGCAGCATATATATTCTCAAGCCCCGACAAGTTGGTTATAGAATAATTAGAATTAATAATGATCCCGCCACCAACCATCATCAGGTTTTCAAGCGCAGAAATATCTGATAAAAATGTATTATACCAAAAAAGCCCTCCGCCGATAGAAGTAAGATTTTCCAACCCGTTCAGACTATTCAGTGCAAGATTGCCCCCAAGTGATAATTGACCGCCAACACTGGTCAGATTCTCCAATCCGGTTAAGTCGTTAATTCCATTGATATATGCTATCTCAAATATTCCACCGATTGATGTCAGATTTTCCAATCCTGTCAGATTCGTCATAGAACAATCTCCGCCATCGTGATTCGCGATCGAAAAATCTCCTGCAAGAGAGGTAATATTTTCCAACCCGGTCAGGTTTGGTAAAGCATAAGCATCCCATATCCGGATTCCGCCAAGAGAGGTTAAATTCGACAGCCCTGCCAGACTGGTCAGAGAAAAATCGTAATTCGTTTCCAGATAACCTCCTATAGAAGTCAGATTCTCCAGTCCCGAGAGTTCGGTAACTGAACTGAATCCAAATACAAGGCTACCACCAATGGAGGTTATATTATCAAGGCCTGCCAAACTGGTAAACGCATTACTACCCAATTCGAAATCTTGTCCGATAGCGCTGAGATTTTCCAGTCCTGTGAGACTTTCGAGAACATCGTTGCCATAGATGATCAGGCTTCCTCCGATGGATGTCAGATTGCCAAATTCAGTGAGCCCGATTAATGAAGGGTTTAGAGAAATGGTAAAGCTTCCACCGATATAATTGATATTCTCAAGTCCTGATAAACTCGTCAGACCAGGATTGGTATAAGACCAATCCCCGATTTTGAGATTACCTCCAATGAAAGTCAGTTCGCTTAGTCCTCCCAGATTGTTAATATCTAACCCATGTATGGTAACATCTCCCTGTATCTCAGTGCATCCGGGGTAATTGGTTTGGAAATTATCAATCTGCGCCTGTGTTGTGAAGGTAATGCCCTCAGGCAGGCAGCCCTGTGAATAAGTCAGAAGATGAATGAATAGAAAAATAACCGGGAAAATTAACTTGTTTTTCATGTCGTGAGGCTTTAATTGGAATATTAAATCCGTATGCACTCAAGTGGGTAGTTGAGTATAGCCAGGAAGGAGGGAAAACAGATGCTAAAGATAATATAAATTATTGCGGATTCCAAATTTTAATTACATATATCACTGATATGTAGTTTTTTAAATACCAATAATGCGGATTTACCTCACCAGCAAGACTATTTAATTTTTTAATGCTTTGATAAATGTGTCTGGTAGTTGCAATTTTTAGTAAGCTGCGGCGGACACCAATTCTAATTCTTCACAAACTTACCTATCCGAACCCCTTTGTTACCGGTAATTTTAGCGAAATAAAGTCCTGCGGGCAACCTGATGATATCCAGATTTGTCAAAGTCCCTGAAAAATTCTGATACAACATTTGCTGACCAATGGCATTGAAAATCTCCAGATGATTATCGCCTGATATTTCAGGAGTTTCAATAAAAATAACGTTGTTAGCCGGATTCGGATAAATTCTGAGATTCCTGTTTAATGGGTAATCTTCAACACCGACTTCCTCACAGGCGGCTTCGACTTCTTCGGGACTGTTGCAGCCCGGGGCATTTCCGTGGATACCAATATTTCCGCCGGGAACAGCCAGATACGCACAAATACTGGCGATATCGCATTCCGAAAGGGACGTATTTCCTATTATATCAAGATTGCCTGATATTAATTTCAGGCTGTCAAGTCCTGCCAAAGTAATCAATGCTTCATTGGCAGCAATTGACAATCCTCCGGTTGATGTCAGACTATTCAGACCATTGAAACTTAACAAATCGTCATTGAGGAGAACCTCGAATACTTCACCTATGGTCTGAAGATTTCCCAGTCCTCTAAAATCAACCAATGATGTATTCTCATTGCCTTCATAAAAACCGACCTGAAATCCTCCTCCAATATGGACAAGCGAGTCCAGCCCGGTAAAATTAATCAGAGAATCATTTGATAAAATGATCAGACTTCCGTTTATTGAAGTCAGATGGAGAAGACCGGCCAGACTGCTTATATTATTTCCATTAATCTCAAGACTGCCTTCCAGCTCAGTGCAATCGCGATAATCCGTCTGAAAATTATCTGCTTCCGCCTGCGAGGTCACATAATAGTTACCAAAAGGGAGACAGGAAAAAGAAACATTACAATTATCAGCAACTTCTTTTGGATTATCGCAGCCGGCTGCATTACTATAAATATTAATCTGACCTGATGGATTACCAATATGATTGCACAAACTTTCAATATTACAATCTGATAATGATTCATTGCTATATATAGAAATATGCTGGCCTATAAAAGCATTTCCCAATCCTTCAAGACTATTGAGCGTATTGTTATAATATACATATAGTGAGCCGCCAATATTGGTAAGACTATTCAATGCTGTTACATCATTCAGTAAATGGTTAAAACCGAAATTGAGATGACCGGCAATGGCTGTCAGATTTTCAAGTCCATCAACACTTGTCAAAGAATCACACCATTCAACATTAAACCAATCTCCGATATAAACCAGGTTATTTAAACCGTTGAAATCTGTTAAAGACTCATTGGCATAAAATGAAAGACCGCCACCAATCGTATCCAGTTGATTTAATCCATTCATTGAAATCAGCTCTTCATTCCAGGAGATGTCAACATAACCCCGGATACCGGTTATATTTTCAAGACCGGACAAAGATGTCAGTTGATAATTATCATAAACAGATAGATTTCCCCCGAGGGATGTCAACACGCTTAACCCATTCAGATTTGAAATCTCCGGTCCATTAATGGATACATCTCCTTCTATGATTGTACATCCCGGAAATTCTATCTGAAAATTATCAATCTGCTCCTGTGTGGTAAATATGATCCCTTCGGGCAGGCAGCCTTGTGCCATAGCCCCACCTAACGATAACAATGATATGAACAGGATATAGATTTTCTTCATCATAAAAATTTTGCAATGTGTAAATTTACATACAGCTACCTTATTCCTTCACAAATTTACCAAACTGAACCCCGGGATTGCCGGTTACTTTCACAAAATAGAGTCCGGCAGGCAGTTGACTGATATTAACTGCTGTTGAAACCCCTGAAAAGTATTGATTCAGTAATTGCTGACCACTCGGATTAATGATAGAAAGCTGAAAATCTTCCGGTGATCCGGAAGTTTCAATAAAGAACATGTCAGAAGCAGGATTGGGATAAAGTTTCAGTTTACCAACAGGTGGAATATCTTTTACGCTTACTTCTGCGCAGGCGGCTTCGACTTCATAAATATTATCACAGCCATTTCCATTTCCCGAAATAAAAGTGCTTGATGGCGATAATTGCAGAAAGCTACAAACGCTCTCAACATCACATCCGGAAAGCATCTCATTTCCAACTATTTCCAGAAATGAGATTGAGTATGGGTCAATATTAGCAATACCATTTAAACTTGACAATGTAAAATTGGCATAAAGTATAAGATTACTGTTTCCAATAGTGGTTAAATTTACCAATGCGTCCAGATTATCAAGATTAGAGTTGTCTTCAATATAAATACCCTTTCCAACAGATGTGAGATTGTTCAACCCATTGAGATCAGACAATGAAGCGTTGTATTCAATTCCTAAGCTGCCACTTATGTCAGACAATCCCTGTAATCCATCCAGATCATGCAAATGGCCACAATCTGAGATAAGAAGTTTACCAATTGAATCAATCCTTTCAAGTCCATGCAGGCTTGATAACATATTATTATCCAGGATGTAAACATCCAACCCAACATTATCAAGCGATTCTAAATCACTAATATTTTCCAGGTTATTATTATACATTATGTACAACCCTTCATCGATAGACTGAAGAGTTCCAAGACCCAACAAGTCAATAAGATAACTATTCATGGATATATTAAGGTCACCTCCAACATGAGTAAGATTGTCCAGTCCAACCAGATTAACAAGTGTGGTATTTTCTGAGAAAGATGAATACCCAATGGTCATATCTCCTGAAACAGATGTGATCGATGAAAGTCCATAAAGATTAGAAATATCATATCCGCCAACAAAAAGATCTCCATGTAGTTCATTACACCCGGGATACAATGTTTGAAAACTGTCTACCTGCAATTGATTCAATAAGTAATAGTTACCAAATGGAAGGCAATCAAAAGGCGTCCCGCAATATTCAGAAACCTCAACCGGATTGTTGCATCCTTCAGCGTTGTTAAAAATATTAACTGCCCCGGTTGGATTTATCAGATAGGCGCAAACCGCCACAGAGCTGCAAAACGATAAAACAGGATTATTATAAATATATATTGCTTTTAAAGAATCTGTTCCTATGTTTTCAAGGCCAGTCAAGGTGGTAAGAATAGGATTATCATGAATTATTAATTCCCCTTTTATAGACGCCAGGTTTATAAACCCATTAAGGTCTGTAAGTAAAGGATTATTATTGATCTTAAGAGAATTACTAATGATTGCAAGATCAGGAAATCCATAGACATTTGTGAGCGTCTGGTTTTCTTTTATTTCAAAATTACCTCCGATTATTGCCAAAGAAAACGCACCAGTAAAAGAGTTTAGGTTGTTATTTCTCATGATTTTAAAGTCACCGCCAATTTGAGTCAGGTTATTTAATCCCTGAAAATCGGAAAGGTTTTGATTTTCGCTTATTGTCAAACTTCCGGAAATACTTGAAATGTTGCTTAGTCCCTCAAAATTAATTAATGCATTATTCCCGGAAATAAGAACATTTCCATCAATACTATCCAGTTCGTTTACTCCGTTTAAGGTTAATAATGCAGCATTAGAAGAGATGATTATTTCACCGTACAATTCCTCAAGCCCTTCTAAGCCAGATAGATTATTAAGAATTGCATTGTCCGAAATATCAAGTCCCCCTCTGATTTTTTTAACTGCTTCAAGACCTGAGAGATTTTCCAGGCTATTACAATATACAATCACCAACTGCCCTTGTATTGAGTCAAGATGACTGAATGCAGATAGGTCCTCAAGACTATAGTTACCAATTAAAGAAATGTCTCCACCTGAATATTGGTAATTATCCAATCCTGACAGAGTATTTAACTGAAGACAACTTTCAATGGTAACTCCCAACCCAGAAAATGTCAGGTTATTTAAACCATTCAGATTCTGCAACAATGGATTATCATTTAAATACAGAATTTCCGGCAGAACTTCTATTCCTTCGAGTCCATGCAGACTGCTTAAACTCTGATTTTGATATATTCCAATGCCACCACCAATATTCCTAATATTACCAAGTGAACTGATATCCGTGAGTAGATTACAGTTGCCAATTCCAAAAGTTCCTCCAACTGTGGACAGGTTATTCAATCCATTCATAGAATTCAAAGAAGAATTATTTCGCACAGTGATACTCTGCCCGACAAATGCAAGATTATTTAATCCCTCTAAAGATTGAAGTGAAGCATTACTTTCGATTATCAGATAACCTCCGATAAATTCCAAATTGTTCAAGCCATTTAAGTCTATGACACCATTAAGGTAATAGATATGAAGATTACCTTGAATTGAAGTAAGCACATTAAGCCCATTTAAATTCGATAGGTTATTTTCGCTGCCTCCGATTATAACATTCCCTTGTATTTCGGTACAACCAGGATAAACGGTTGAAAAATTATCAATCTGCGCCTGTGCAGAAAATGTTTTTCCTTCAGGCAGGCAGCCCTGGGCAAATGCTCCGCTTAATGATAACAATGATATGAACAGGATATAGATTTTCTTCATAATAAATATTTTGCGATGTGTAATTTTACATACAGCTACCTTATTCCTTCACAAATTTACCAACCAAAACCCCTTGGTTGCCGGTTATCTTTACAAAATAGAACCCGGCAGGCAGTTGACTGATATTAACCGCTGTTGAAACCCCTGAGAAGGATTGATTCAATACTTGTTGACCATTCGGATTAATGATAGAAAGCTGAAAATCTTCCGGTGATCCGGATGTTTCAATAAAGATGTTACCTGATGACGGATTAGGTGAGATTCTTAATGCCTCTTTCAAAATAAAATCATCCACGCCTTCGGTGCAGGCATCCATCACGCGCTGCTGGCTGCCGCATCTTTCAGAATTGTTGTAAATTTCACTATACGAACCGGTTGTTCCAAGATAATCGCAAATGCTATGTACTTCACATTTGGACAAGGACAGGTTATTGAAAATATACAAATCTGAAACCGATGCGGCATTTATGTTATCCAGTCCATGAAGGCTGGTCAGCAATGGGTTTCCGAAAAACCTGATCATACCGTTGACCGAAGTTAAAGTTGAAAGGCTCTGTACTTCCTTTAATCCTTCGTTGTAATATATATCAATACCGCCATCAATATGTACCAGATGATCAAGCCCTGCGAAACCGGAAAGGTTGTGGCAACTTGAGATTAAAAGGTCGCCACCGATATCAGCCAGATTTTCAAGGCCGTTTAAAGTGGGTAAAGAGGAGTTACCCCGGCACACAAAACAACCTGTGGAAGTCAGGTTGTGTAGGTCAGTTATACTGGTCATTACAGGATTTGGACCCAGCAACACACATCCCCCTACAGTATGAAGGTTATTTATTCCGTTCAGGCTCTCCAGAGCATTATTGTTGTAAACCTGAAAACCATTGCCAATGGTCTGCAGATTTTCAATGCCACTCAGGCTGATCAATGAAGGACAGTCATAAATATTAAAATCTCCGCCAATAGTAGTTAAACTGTTAAATCCTGCGAGATCATGGAGCGTGGCGTTTCCATAGATATCGACAACGCCTGTAACCGACTTTATATTCTCAAGCCCTGACAGACTTGTAAGTGATTGGTTATCATATATTTTCAGATCACCTGGAATTTTAGTTAAATGCTCGAGCCCGGAAAAACTAGTCAGTGATTGATTGTAGATTACCGCCAATCCAAGTTTTACAGATGCCAGATTATTTATACCCGAGAAATCGTGAAGCAATGAATCAGATTCGACCCAAAGATATCCACCGATAGACTCAAGGTTGCCGAGTCCGGCCAGACTTGTTAGCATAGGGTTTCCTCCGAACATCCAGTCACCGATAAAAAGATTGCCTGATATGGAAGTTATCTGGCTCAAACCACTCAGATCGGTAATGTCGCTGCCCGAAACTCTGACATCGCCCTGAATGTGACTGCATTGAGGGTAGTTAACCGGAAAGTTGTCTATTTCAGCCTGCGAAAGCAAAAATAAGTTTCCCGCAGGGGGACAAGGCAGCGAAATCCCACAGGCATCAGCCACTTCCACCGGCGAATCACAACCGGCAGCGTTATTGTATATAGTAACTGTCCCTGTGGGGTCAGGAAGATAAGAACAAATGCTTGCTACATTGCAAACGGACAACGAATTATTTTCAAAAACAGACAAATTGGCTATAGAGCCTGCGCTTATGTTATCTATTCCCGAAAGGCTGTTTAGTGTTGGATTTTGACTGATAACAAGGTCGCCATCAAGAGAAGTAAGCCCGCTGAAACCCGAAATATTTTCCAACGACTGATTCCCGGAAATACTTAGTCCGCCATCGACTGAAGACAGCAATTCAATTCCATTCACATTCATCAGTGAAGCGTTGTTGTTGATAAAAAAATCGCCCCCCACCGAAACCAGGTTATCCAGGCCTGTCAGGCTCAAGAGCTCGCCATTGGTATCAATATAAAGAAAACCAGGAATGCTGGTTAGTCCGTCAAGGCCTGACAGATCAGCAATAGCGTTGTATGTAATAAATATATTTCCGCCGGTTGATGTTAAATTGTGCAAAGATTCAATGCTCGCAAGGTTTCCATTATTCTCTATATAAACACCGCCTCCAATAGATGCAAGTGAATCCAACCCGGCCAGACTGATAAGTCTCAGGTTTCCCCCGATTGATAAGGTACCGCCCACAGAATTAAGATTAGCCAGGCCCGTTATATTGGCCAGGTAAGAATTATCAATGATGCTCAGCTCACCTCCGATCGAAGTCAGACTTCCAAGACCATCTAAACTGGCCAATAACCAATTGGAAAAAATACTCAGATCTCCACCTATGCTGATCAGACTTCCCAGTCCTTCCAGATTTAACAATGCAAAGTTCCCCAACAGCATGTAAGTTCCAATCTGGAGGTTACCCCCAACAGAAACCAGATTATCAAGCCCCGATAATTTTTCCAGGTGATTATTTTGAATAATCAGGTCGCTTCCAACAGTTACCAGGTTGAGTAAACCCAGGATACTTAATTGAAAATTAGAGTTATAAATATGCAGAAACCCACCTATTGAATGGATAACACTCAATCCGTCGAGGTTTGTGATTTCTATACCGCTTATTTCAACATTCCCAACAATATCAGTGCATCCAGGGTAATCCGTCTGAAAATTATCAATCTGTTCCTGGGTGGTAAAGGTTATGCCTTCGGGCAGACAGCCCTGAGCCCTGGTAACTTCAGCAATAACCAATAAACAAATAACCAGTCCTAATTTTTTCATGACGCAATCTTTTATACTTAAGACAACCGAAATCGGTTTTACCCCTATTCGACATCAGAATAAAATTAATTATTCAAATAAATAAATTCAAAATACTTTTCATGCACTAAAATGGTGGTTCCCATTAAAAACCTTCTAAAGATAGACAAAGCCGATTTCACCTGATATTATTCATAATATCAAGCAACCAATTAATAAACCGGCGCCCTGAAAGCCCAATAATTTTAAGAAATTCAAACCGGGAACCTCAATATTAGTCTAAAGACCAGCAGATAGTCCTTTACTTTTTAAGCTTCGACTGCGCTCAGCTCATCGCTTTTTACTTTTTACTTTGAGCTTTGAGCTTTATACTTTGAGCTTTGAACTTTGAACTTTAAGCTTTGAGCTTTTTACTTTGAGCTTTGAGCTTTATACTTTGAGCTTTGAGCTTTACTTCCCTACTCCCCTAAACTCCGACCCTTCTTTCCACCCGGGAAAAGTTGATTCATTGGCCAATTTCAGCCCAACCCTGAAAAGCAGTTTCGCATCTTCCGCCACACCCGACAAATCCCATGATGAATCAACCTGATCTGTCGGTTTGTGATAATTATTGGCCAGCCATTCCTTTTCCTTCTGATGCATCCATTCTTTGCCATGCGCCCGGCTGTCGCAATTACCACGGGCATAAAGACCAGGCACGCCTACTTTAGCAAAACTGAACTGGTCGCCCCGGAAATACATACCGGTTTCTGGATTTGGGTCAGGAAGAATATAACGATCCTGCAAATCTGCGAATTCTTTCAGGTAGTCTTCGAGTACTGACTGACCGTAGCCGGTGACCATGACATCCTTCATTCGCCCATAATACAACATCAGATCGTTGTTGATGTTGGCCACGGTTTTACTGAGTTTGAAAGCCGGATGCTCCACATACCAGGCCGAGCCCAGCAATCCCTGCTCTTCAGCGGTTGGCGCAAAGAAGGCAATGCTGCGTTCTGGTTTGGTTTCTAATTTGGTAAAGGCTTTAGCGATTTCCAGCATCCAGGCGAGCGTGGTTCCGTTATCAATGGCACCATTGTATATGGAATCACCATTAATCGGTTTACCGACACCAAAATGGTCCCAATGTCCGGAATAGATGATAACTTCATCGGGCCGGGTAGTTCCAGGCAATACTGCCATAATGTTATGAGATAATTTATTGGTGAACCATGATTTCATCGAGACCGAAACACCTACATTCATGTCAACCGGTCTGAAGCCGGGTTTCCTTGCTGCTGTGATCAGGCTGTCCAGGTTCTGGTTCTGACTTGCAAACAGTTTAAAAGCTGCATCGCGGGTAATCCAGCCTTCAATTTCACAACGGTCTTTGTAACCATCTTCCGGCTGCAGATAAAACTTTGAAGTTGTTGCGCCACTTACCACCACCGACCAGGGATAACCAGCCTGCGGGGTTTCATGCACAATCAGCACCCCCAGTGCACCCTGGCGGGCTGCTTCTTCATATTTGTAGGTCCATCGGCCATAATAGGTCATGATATTTCCCTTGAAGTAAGTTGAATCGCCGCTGTTGTATCCAGGATCGTTCACCAGCACCACCACTACTTTACCCTTTACATCAGTCCCCTCATAATCATTCCGGTTGTATTCGGGAGCCACGATGCCAAACCCGGCAAAAACAAGTGGCACCTTATCCAGATTGGTTGCTTCCTGGATTCTCTTTGAAAACACTACAAAGTCATTAATGTAATTCAGCTGTAAGGTCTGATTACCGGAGTTTATAACCATTTGTTGCGAAGGTTCACAGTTCACTTCCACCAGGGGAACCTCCTGGAAAAAGCTTTCACCGAATCCGGGCTTCAAGCCAAGGTGGATAAACTCCCTTTTCAGATAGGCCATGGTACTGTCTTCGCCGACAGTACAAGGTTTTCTGCCCAAAAACTCATCGGAACCAAGGGCTTTAACATACTCAACAAGGTCGGCCGTATTGATGCTGTCCTCAGCATTCTGAATGTCGTTATTGCTGCAACTTGTTATAAACAACAGGCTGATCAAACAGCCGGAAAACAGGAACCGGTATTTCATATTTCTGATTTGCAAAGTGATTAAAACGGATAGAAAACCCGATATAGCTGGTTTTACCAACTTTCAATAAAACCTGTATGGCTATTTCGGACTAAATTGTTGGTGAAAGTAAGTAGAAAATAAACCGGATAAGAACATGGCCTGAACTTAAAATTATAGAATAAGAATCCTCACGACATTTTTTGGTTTAAAATTGATCAAAGCGTTGCAAATATTAAAAAATTTCCTAATTTTGCCAACCCAAAACAGCGGCGGGGTAGCTCAGTTGGTTAGAGCGTCGGATTCATAACCCGGAGGTCACGGGATCGTCCCCCGTCCCCGCTACAAATTGGAAAAGCTGCATATAATGCAGCTTTTTTTATTGAAAGTCCCGAAGAAACTTTTTTTTGGGCAATGGATTCATATCCGCACGAGGACGATCACGAGACCTTTCCTTGTTTTCGCTAAAAAATAAAGAGGCTATCGCAAAAATAAGATAGCCTCTTGTAATCTAAGATAATGTGGGCATTGCTCAGAGCGTCGACCCCGCTTAATTTTGAAGGTTGATCTATTTCCTGAATGTAAAAATCAGGCTGAATATTCAATTCGAAATAATGCTGGATTCCTTTTTCGGATATTCAATTTATTCTTATATTAGCAACTTGGAACAATTGCCAAAGTAAAAGAAGGAATAGGTGTTTGCTAAAAGAATCGTCTTATTCTTTTAGTTTTTACAAAATTGCTTATAGTTCCTGCCTTCAGAATTGATCCAGCCGACCCTGTTTAACAGAAAGGACAATATAAATGATGAATTTGAATATGCTTATCTGAATATGGATCCAGATCGCAGAACAGCATTTTAACATTAGACTTTAGAATAGATTAGATTGATTATTTTATAAATTAAGCGCACCCTGAAAGCATTGTAAATTATTAAAAAAAAACAATTATGAAAACTTTATTTCTGACTATCCTCATTATTGTAGCAGGTTTTGCTCAGCTATTAGGCCAGAACAATGCCCCGGTGGCTCTTCCTGATTCAATTGATGTAATGGAGCAGGTTCCGGTGCTTATTGATGTAAAGGCAAATGATTATGACCCGGATGGGGATCAGATATTTATTGGTTCGGTTAATCCGAGCTTTGGTGTGGCTTATAAGTCAAATGAGATGATCTATTTTAAATCAACAGTTACTAGTACTGATCGCATCAGATATACCATTAAGGATGATCAGACGCCTCAGCTGTATTCTCCTGCAGCTCTTGTAAAGATCAATGTATTGTTTAATCCTGATGTTCCTATTGCCGTGGCAGACACCTTTGAACTGATGAAACTACTTCCACATAACATCGACCTTGTTGCCAATGATTATGATGCCAACGGTGATGTAATAAAAATCAGGGAAATTAAATCACCTATTAACTGCGCGGTGCATATCAATCCTGACTCTATTTCGGTTACAATAACGTCGGGCCTTACCCCATCAAGTACATTCGATTATTATATCCAGGAATCCAATACTGAAACCAATTACAGATCAAGGCAGGTTAAAGTGAGGATTTTAAACTCCCCCAATCCTGATATACCTGTTATAAACCCTGATACAGCCTATACCACAGGCGGTTTCAATGTCACCATTCCTGTTTTGGAAAATGATATGGATCCACAAGGTGATCAGATTGAAATCAAAAGCTTTACCCAACCCGGTCATGGAACAGTTGAAAAAACCGGGGAATCACTATTATATCTGCCCGACCTGTCCTATGCAGGAGAGGATGAATTTCAATACAGTGTAAGAGAGACCAATGAACCTGGCATATACACTGACAATGCCATCGTAAAACTCTTTGTAAGCAAAAATCCCGAGTGCCCGGTGGCTATGCCCGATATTGCATCAGGCACCACCGCAATTCCCCTAATCATTGATGTGTTATCGAATGATTATGATATTAATAACGATGTCCTTGTATTAAAAGATGTTAGCAGTGGAACCATAACAGCCGATAACAAAATACTTTTCCAGTCTTCCCCCCTATCGCTTGTAAAGGATTCAATTACTTACCGCGTTATGGAAGCCAATAATAATTCATCATTTTCAGAATGGGCAAAAGTTAACATTCAGCTTGCCGTAAACCCAGACCTTCCTGTTACCGTGAATGATTATGTTGCAACCCACGCTGGTATCCCTGTCAGGATAAGGCCATTGATAAATGATATCAAAAATGCAGAAGATACACTTATACTCCGCTTTGCATTTGTCAGTTCCGGAACAAACCGTCAGGGAATTGCATACGCATCAATGGATACGGTTGTATATGTTCCGGCATTTCAGGCCGAAGGCACAGAGGTAATTGATTATTATATCATGGGTGGCGAAAGTAATAATCCGCTCGCAATAGGTAAGATATATGTGAATTTAATTAAGCAACCATATTACGATTCTCTGGTAATTAATAATATAAACGCAGGGGTGAATGCAGATGGCGCATTGTTCTCCAAAATAATGAGATTACCCGGTGGAGTTAGTGGCAATATTTCTGATGACGAAAGGCCGTCTCATTACAGATTTCCGCATGATGCACTTACGAATACTATTTTTTCAAATACTCTATGGATAGCTGGAAAAGGAGATAACGATACACTTCACATGTTTGCTGAGAGATATTATATAGAAGGGCTTGAGCTACAGGCTGGACCCATATCAAACACATATGATACAACGCATTACCTTAAATTTGGCAGAACCTGGAAGATAAGCAAGGCCGAAATAGAATATCACAGGCAAAACTATTGGAAACAAGGTTATACACCTGCAGAGGCCATTAGTTCGTGGCCGGGCAATGGAAACCCGACACTTGGGGAAGCCGCCCAGTTGGCCCCTTACTCCGATCACAACAACGATGGAATTTACAATTGCCTGGATGGTGACTATCCATTAATAAGGGGTGATGAAACCATTTTCTATATGTACAATGATGATATTCAATACTTGCCAAGCGATGCACATCCTATGGAAGTGGAAGTACATGCAATGGTTTATGGTTTCGACGCACCCACCGATACTGCCTTATTTAATACGGTATTTGTCCATTATGATATTTTTAACCGTTCAGCAAACACCTATCATAATTGCTTCATTGGATCAAGCACCGACATTGATATAGGATTTGAAACTGACGATTTTATAGGCTGTGACGTTAGCCGAAGTACCTATTATGGTTATAATGCCTATGAGATTGACGGTAACGGACATTATTGGGCCTATGGCAATAATCCGCCTGCACAGGCAGTTACCATCCTTTCTGGCCCTTTTATGGATGAGGATGGCATTGACAATCCTGCCGGTGGCTGCGATGAAAGTGTGAATGGACTCAATTTTGAAAACGATGTTATTGATGATGAAAGATTAGGCCTTTATGTTTTTTCAACTACTCAAAGATATTTCGGAGCTATATTTGAGCCACCTCCAATAACTGCAATAGATTATAATAATTTTATGAATGGCCTATGGAATGACGGCACCAGCATAATGTATGGTGGAGGTGGACGTTATGAATATGGATCTGTAGGCACAGAATGCAGATACTTTTACCCCGGCGATTCCGACCCTATGAACTATGGCACCAATTGCGTTTT
>JBBQBC010000047.1:0-20585 GCA_038317155.1 Bacteroidales bacterium | reverse complement strand
ATACATTCTGAAATCGGGAACCATTGTATCGGTGCAAAAGTAAATCACAAGCTGGTGCCACTGAATCACCCGCTCAAAAGTGGCGACCAGATAGAAGTTATTACTTCAAAGAAACAGGCTCCCCGCGATGAATGGATTGGTTTCGTCGTTTCTGCCCGTGCCAAATCATTCATCAAAGATGCCCTGAAGGAACAAAGGAAGAAATATGCCGAGGAGGGTAAGGCCCTGTTGGAAAGCTACTTTAAGGAGCTGAAGCTTGAGATGAATAAGACAAACCTGTTGCGGTTTCAGGAATGCAATAAGATTAATTCCAGTATCGACCTTTACTATAAGGTTGCACTGGGAGATCTTGGCCTCAAGGAGTTAAAGCTATGCATTCAGCAATACGACAAAAGTGGCTGGCTGAATATTATAACCCGTCCTTTTGGCAGGTCAAAACCGAATATCCCCCCCCGGCTGGACGACAAGGTCCGCGATAAACTTCCCGGCACAAAGCTTAAACCATCAAACGGTGAAGTTGAATACAGGATTTCTGATTGTTGCAACCCGATACCGGGGGATGATGTGATAGGATTTATGGCCCAGGATGACAGTATATGGATTCACCGGACGAATTGCGCAGAAGCCATTCAATTGATGTCTAAATATGGAAACCGGATCGTTAAAACTAACTGGTCTAACCGGGAAGCTACCACTTACCTGAGTGGTATTCGCCTTTCAGGGCTCGACCATCTGGGGCTTATTAATGAAATAGTTAAGATAATTTCAGAGCAGATGGGGCTCAATATAAGATCGTTTCACATAGATTCGACCGGCGAGGTTTATGAAGCCATTATTATGTTGCTGGTTCGGGATACGGACGACATTGACCGAATTATGAAGGAATTGAAAAAAGTGAAAGGTACCAGCAGCATTTACCGGATCAGCAGGCTTTCAGATGCTGCCAGGTAATCTTGAAACCTGGTAATATACTGAATATCAAATTGATAAATCAATAAAAATTATTTTTATTTATACTAAATAATAATAATGTTTTATTTACCTTTATACTCGATTTTAGTACCTGAAATTGAGGAGTATTTTTGATTTTGACATTTGTCGGATACCTCATATTCAGGATATACAAACTAACTCAATTGAACCATGAGGGATAACGAGAGATTAAATTTTGATACAGTAAAAAAAATATTTACAGAGTATCTTGAGAGTCACCAGCATCGCAAAACGCCGGAACGCTTCACAATTCTGAGGGAGATTTATTCAACCGAGGGTCACTTCGATATTGAAACCCTTTATATTAAGATGAAAAATAATAAGTACAGGGTTAGTCGGGCTACCCTGTATAATACCATTGAACTGCTGCAAAATTGTAAACTGGTCACCAAGCATCAGTTTGGTAATAACTGCTCGCAGTATGAGCGTTCCTTCAAATTTAAACAGCACGACCACTTTATTAACATTGAAGATGGGAGTGTACTCGAGTTTTGTGATCCCAGGCTGCAGGAAATTCAAAGTTTGGTTGAAAAACTCCTTGGGGTTACTGTTACCAATCATTCCCTGACTTTTTACGGATACCTAAATAAAGCAGCTAACAATGAAGCAGAAATTGCATTATCCGCCAAACAGGATTCCGCTAAAGCCTGATTTTTAATGGCTAAGGGCTTTTCGATTTTTTACAAGTCATTTCCCAGGATTTTAGTATCATTGCAGATCCGTTTCATATTCTGGCGGCCAACCTGTTGATTGTAATTTCAACTTATTTATATGATTTTTAATCAGTCTGTTAACCCGAAAACTGTAGTAAATGAAAGTTGATGTTTTGCTTGGCCTGCAATGGGGTGATGAAGGAAAAGGGAAGATTACGGATGTACTTACACCTGAATATGATATAATTGCCAGGTTTCAGGGTGGACCGAATGCTGGCCATACGCTTGAATTTAATGGGATGAAGCATGTGCTGCACACCATTCCATCCGGAATATTTCATCCGGAGAAAGTTAATGTAATTGGTAACGGGGTGATCATTGATCCCCGCATTCTTGCCGGAGAAATTGCCCAACTGCGTGAACGTGGTGCCAAACCCGAAAAAAACCTGTTTATTTCAAAACGCGCCCACCTTATCCTTCCAACCCACAGGTTAATCGACAATGTCTGTGAAGCATCGAAAGGAAAGGCGAAAATCGGTTCCACCTTAAAAGGCATCGGGCCGGCCTATACCGACAAGGTTGCCCGTAACGGGCTGAGGGTTGGCGATATTTTACTGAAAGATTTCAGGGAACAATACGAGCATCTTAAACTGGAGCATTTGAGGATCATTAATTCCTATAATCCGGATAAAGAACTTATGAAAATTGAGGGGATGCCGATAGAAGAGTATGAAAAACTATGGTTCGATGGACTCGATTACATCTCAGATATTCAATTGATTGACAGCGAAATATTTATCAACAAAAGCATCAGTGAAGGTAAAAGAATTTTAGCTGAAGGAGCGCAGGGTACCATGCTTGATATTGATTTTGGCACCTATCCTTTTGTTACTTCATCAAGTACCATAAGTGCCGGCGTTTGCAGTGGTCTGGGTATTTCTCCTGATAAAGTGGGTAAGGTATTTGGTGTATTTAAAGCGTATTGTACCCGTGTTGGCAGCGGACCTTTTCCTACCGAGTTGCTGGATGAAACAGGTAAAAGGCTCAGGGAAAACGGTAACGAATTTGGATCAACCACCGGCCGCCCCAGGCGTTGCGGTTGGATAGACCTGCCGGCTTTAAAATATGCCGTAATGCTCAATGGTGTTACTGACCTCGTTATGATGAAATCCGATGTTATGGATGACTTTAGTCATATTGGAGTGTGTACACAATACAGAATTGGTGAAAAAGTATTTGATTTCCCGGGTTATGAAACACTGAACCAGGAGATAGATCCTGTTATCCTACAGGTACCGGGTTGGGAAAGCTCTTTGCAAAATTTTACCGGATGGGAAAAGCTGCCCGGGAAATTCAGGGATTATGTCAGATTTATCGAAAAATCGCTCAGCCTCCCTATTTCCGTCATCTCAGTTGGTCCAACCCGGGATCAGACCATTGTAAGGCTTGTTTAGTTGCATTGTTAAGCTAAGACTGGAATTTGAAAGAAATAAAAGAGTTAGTACGTAAGGATTTGCTTCTGGAGCTCAGGCAGAAATACGCCATAAATGGCATATTGCTATATGTGGTTTCGACAATTTTTGTAGTACAGCTTTGTTTTGGACGTGTTATTGACGAAAACGCCTGGATTGCACTCTTTTGGATAATTCTGCTTTTTGCAGCTTTCAACGCGGTATCTAAAAGCTTTGTGCAGGAAAGCGCTGCACGCAGGTTATATTATTTTATGCTGGCACCGGCGATTTCAGTAGTTCTTTCTAAGATTGTTTACAATGCACTTTTAATGATTATTCTGGGAGTGCTCAGTCTTATGGTGTTTATTGTTTTCATGGGATTTCCGGGATTCAATCTTTACCTTTTTCTCCCGGCTTTTCTGTTGGGTTGCATTGGTATTTCGGGTGCACTTACTATGGTTTCAGCAATCGCCTCACGCAGTGGAAACAACGCTGCCTTAATGGCAATTCTGGGGTTTCCGGTGGTTGTTCCTCTGCTCTTGTTATTGGTAAATGCATGCAGACTCTCGCTTAAAGAAAGTCTGTTGTTGGCTGATATCTTAAAGAATCTTTCAGCCTTGTTTTTAATTGACGCAGTTGTTGTAATTCTTGCTGTTATCCTCTTCCCTTACCTTTGGAGGGATTAAAAATTAAAACTAACTGATTATGATAAAAGGAATGTGGTGGAAACTAACCGGTTTGGGTTTGATACTTTACTCAATTATCGCCGGGCAGTTGATAGAAGTGCCTCATCTGATGGTAATCCGCGAAACCATACGCAACCTGTTTTACCATGTTCCTATGTGGTTTGCTATGTTTACCATGTTTGGGACCTCATTGGTTTACAGTATCAGATATTTGTCGGGTTTCAAGCCCGAACACGATGTGCTGGCGTCAGAATCAGTTTACAATGGAATTTTCTTTGGAATCATGGGCCTGATCACCGGAATGATATGGGCAAAATTTACCTGGGGCGATTTCTGGACCAACGACCCTCAACTCAACGGGGCAGCCGTAAGTATGATGGCTTACCTTGCCTACGCCGTGCTTCGCAGCTCAATCGACGAAAAGGCAATGCGGGCAAGAATCTCGGCAGTCTATAATATTTTTGCTTTTATGTTGCTGGTAATATTCCTGGGTGTTTTACCCCGTTTGGCCGATAGTTCGCTACATCCCGGTAAGGGCGGCAATTCATCAACAATGGAAGGGCTGGATATTACGATGCGCATGGTATTTTATCCGGCAGCAATTGGCTGGTTAATTGTCGCTTTCTGGTTACTCCAGATCAGAACCCGGAAGCGTCGGCTTCAGCAGGTTTTGAAAAGCTAGTTTAGTTGGATGCAGTTGGCAAATAGAAAAAGGCTAAAAAGGGTTCAAGAGTTCAAAGGTTCACGAGTTCAAAGGTTCAAGGGTTCAAGGGTTCAATGGTTCAAAGGTTCAAAGGTTCAAGGGTTTAAAGGTTCAAGGGTTCAAAGGTTCAAGGGTTTAAAGGTTCAAGGGTTCAAAGGTTCAAGGGTTCAATGGCTCAAAGGTTCAAAAGTTCCTGATTTTCAGAGTTTCAAGGTTGGTGGCTGATTGGTTGCAGTAACTGACTTTTCATATTGCAAATTTCACTGCAACGTATCGAAGCCCAGGGTTTAAGCTGGCAATAGGCAGTTGGCAAAAGAAAGTAAAAAGCGATGAGCTGAGCGCAGTCGAAGCTTAAAAAGTTTGATTCAATAAAAGAAGTTGGCAGTTGGCAAAAGGCAAATCCGAAATCTAAAATCCGAAATTAGATGTTGGCAAATCCGAAATCTGAAATCCGAAATCTGAAATCTGAAACTGACATCAGGCATTGGAAATTAGAAATTAGAAATTGGATATTGGCAGTTGGCAATAGGCAATAGGCAAATCCGAAATTTGAAATCTAAAATCCGAAATTAGATGTTGGCAAATCCGAAATCTGAAATCTGAAATCCGAAATTAGAAACTGGCATTGAGGCATTAGAAATTAGAAATTAGAATTTGGCAGTTGGCAAATCCGAAATCCGAAATCCGAAATCCGAAATCTGAAACTGACATCAGGCATCAGGCATTGGAAATTAGAAATTAGAAATTAGAAATTTGATATTACCAACTGTCAATTCACGCAATTTGAGATTACCAAAACATTTGTAAAATAACAATTCAAAAATCAGAAAATATGGTAGGTGAAGATAAGTACCTCGTAGTCGCTATGGTAATGGCGATTATTTTTATTGGTTTTGGGATATACCTGTATCTGATCGACAGAAAAATCTCCAGAATCGAGAAAAAGCAGGATGAGAAGAACGGTTTAAACAAAACGCAATAAAGAATGATTCTAATTCCGGTAATGTAATGCCGGAATGATTATTGCTTATTTTTGTACCCGTAAACCAATACATTCTGAACAATGAAAAAGATACATATTCTCATACTGATAGTCATTGTCGCGGCTTTAGGTGTGATCATGAGCCTTTCCGTGAATACTTCTACCTATGCAGGTTTTTCTGAAGCCTCTGCCAGCCCCGGAAGAGAGTTTCATGTTATCGGAAAATTAAGTCCCGGTAAACCCATAGATTTCGATGCCCGCAAAGATGCCAATAGCTTTACATTCTATATGCTTGACAATAAGGGTAATGAGATGAAGGTTCGTTACACCGACAGCAAACCGCAGGATTTTGAAAAGCTTGATCAGATTGTGGTTATCGGGAAAATGAAAGATGGAGAATTCAAGGCCCACAAAATGAACCTGAAATGCCCTTCAAAATATAATAACGACAAAAAACCTGCTGAATTTTCGGATAAAAGCTATGATTCCGGTGCAAAATAAAATCAGGTAAAGGGTCTTTAGCTGAATATTCAGGTATTTCGCAAGATTCTTTCTGAAATCATGTTTTAAACAATGGCCATGAGGTGAAATCAAACTGTGATTTCACCTCATGGCCATTATATTAGAGAGACACTGAACTACTATCGGCTACACAAAACTTTACCCAAATTGAGCGATTTGAAAAGAAAACAGCTCAATCGATCAGGAAATTGTAAGAAATTCACCGTAAAACAGTTTTTTGGCTGAGGTGAATTGCAACAATTTCCAAACCGGGGTTCACCTCAGGAAAGCACTTTTTCGCTTTGCTCAAATCGCTCAACTTAGGTTTTATTTATTTACAATCAGCTTATCAACGATCGAATCGAGTAGTTTGTCATTGTCTGAAACAAATTTAAGTCCCGCTTCTTTCAATGCCATAAGGTTTTTAGCTGATGCATCGTCCATGTCGCTTTTTGCTTCATATAACGAGGGTTCAAGCCGGATATAGTTATCCGGAGTACTGGTGGTTTCCCAAATTTTCCTTAACTGATAACTTACTGTTTCTGAGTTTCCTGACATCATAATATCAATGATCGGCTGAATCCACTGAATCATGCCCCAGTCTTTTACATCCTTATATTGGTAGGGCTTTGGGGAGGAACCCGTTCCGATCGAAACGACTATCATATCATGGGCATGGGGTTTGTCGGGTTTCTCAGGGTCGTTCAATTCTTTTGAGAACATGGTGCCACGGGCTTCTGCATAAGCGCACATTGCAGGGTTGTTCGCAAAGACACCGCCGTCGATCAGTGGAAAAGGTGTGCCATAAGTCGATTTAACCCTTGAAACTTCAAAATAGGTCGGCGCTGCAGAGGTTGCTCTGGCTACTTCCCTCACCAGGAAATCATGAGTTGGGGATTCTTTCGCATCCACCTGTGTGAAAAAATGTGCCCTTCTGTTTGTTACATCATAAGATGAAATAAGGCAAGGCTTCAGCAGTTCGCTCAACAAGGTCTCGCCGAAATAGTCATTCAGGGCTTTTTCGAGCTCGCTTGAGTCGTACTTTTCATCTGTAATGCCTCCCTTGCTTTTAATCTTTTGCCACATCGAGAGTCTGAAGATGTCATCGCCCCGGTCCAGATAAATGTCAACGGCCTGTTTTGCGGTAAGTTTTGGCCTGCCGGTCGGTTTTCCACTGCTGTCGCGCTGAGGAATCAAATAGGTGCAGGTTAAAATGCCTCCTGTACTGGTTCCCGCAAATAAGTCAAAATAGTCACTTAATCGGGCATCCTTTCCTTCCTTTGCCATGAGGCGCTCTTCAATGTAAGTAAGAATAACCCCCGGAAGTATCCCCCTGATGCCTCCTCCGTCAATAGATAAAATTCTTATTTTTTTCGTTTCCATGATTGCTTGTTTTGGTTATCTCAAAATTAATCATTATTCAGACTTAATAAACATAGAGGAATTAAATTTTTATAACATTCTAACAATTAGGTATTATCAATACCTGGAAGATACTATCTCATTAATTGCGGAATTGTTTGCTACGGATTATTTATCTTATTGAAAATTTTATTGCCCGGAATGCCTCATTAATAAAATATTCCAGCCTTCTGGCAGAGGCATACTTAAAGTCATATCTTTGCCTGATAATTGAGCGATAATCAGTTAAAAACCATATAATTTTAAAATCATGAATGAATTGATGACTTCCGAAAAGTTAATGCATCTGGAAGAAAAGTACGGGGCACACAATTATCATCCACTGCCGGTTGTTCTGGCCAAAGGCGAAGGTGCCCGGGTGTGGGATGTTGAAGGTAAGGAGTATTACGATTTCCTGTCGGCTTATTCTGCCGTTAACCAGGGTCATTGCCATCCGCGGATAATTAAAGCACTGGTTGACCAGGCTTCAAAAATGACTCTTACTTCGCGGGCATTCTACAATGACTCGCTTGGGGTTTATGAAAAATTTATAACCGAATATTTTGGTTACGAAAAGGTATTGCCAATGAATACCGGTGCAGAGGCCGATGAAACTGCACTCAAGTTATGCAGGAAATGGGCATATCTCAAAAAGGGAGTTCCCGAAAATCAGGCTAAAATTATCGTTTGCGAAGGTAACTTCCATGGCAGGACAATTACCATAGTTTCCATGTCTTCTGACCCTGATTCCTATGGTGGATTCGGACCGTTTACTCCCGGATTTATTAAAATTCCCTATAATGATCTGAATGCGCTTGCAGAGGCATTGAAAGATCCTGATGTTGCAGGTTTCCTGGTTGAACCCATACAGGGTGAGGCCGGCGTATTTGTACCGGACGAAGGATATCTGGCAAAGTCTTATGCTATGTGTAAAGAGAAGAACGTACTCTTTATAGCCGATGAAGTACAGACTGGTATTGCCCGCACCGGTAAATTACTTGCCTGCGACCATGAGAATGTCAGGCCTGATATCCTGATCCTGGGAAAAGCCCTTTCGGGAGGCGTTTATCCAGTTTCTGCAGTGCTTGCCGATGACGACATTATGCTGTGTATCAAACCGGGTGAGCATGGTTCAACTTTCGGAGGAAACCCTATTGCTGCCCGTGTAGCCATGGAAGCGTTACAGGTTGTTAAAGACGAAAAACTTGCTGAAAAAGCTGAGAAACTTGGCAATATTTTCCGTGAAGAATTACGTGCTATTAAATCGGATATGATTACTTTGGTGAGGGGTAAGGGCTTGTTAAATGCTATTATCATAAAACCAAAAAATGGCAAAGAGGCCTGGGATGTTTGCCTTAAGATGAAAGAAAACGGCGTACTGGCTAAACCTACCCACGGTGATATTATTCGGTTCGCACCTCCTTTGGTAATTACCGAAGAGCAATTGCGCGATGCCATCGCAAGGATCACCAAGTCTATTTTGGCATTCTAATAACCTGGGATCCCCCAAAAAATGGCCGTAGCGGGGCGCTACGGCCATTTTTTATTTTGGGATGTTGGAAATTAGAAATTAGCGCTGAAAACAGGGAATATATTTTTAGAAATAAATAGTAAAAAAAAACTGCCCGGAATTCCGGGCAGTTGTGAAGAATTCATTTAAAAACTATTTAGCCCACCAAACTTTGTTCACATATACATCAACAATCGGAACATTAGCCGGGTTTGAGGATTTTTCGCTTAAAGCATAAGGAAAACGGTTTACAAATCCTGCTGTTGCATTATTGGGATTATGCATGGTAGGGATTTCAGTTCGCCTGTAATCATTATATACTTCAATTGCTTCGTGCTCATAAAGTGCAATGTATTTCTGGGTCAGTATTTCCTTTAATTCATTGCCGGCAGTGAGCTTAGGTGCAACTTCATTGGTGAAGTAATCAGATGCACCTTCTGCACCATGAAACAGAAAATTAGCTTCAATAGCTTCCTGTAATGAAGTTTGCCATGAGGCATTATTGGTCCTGAATTTAGCTTCTGCTTCGATAAATTTAAGCTCATGAAAGGTCATTAACGGAGCTGCAGCTGCAGCACCATTTTCCGTAATCAACGAAGTGGAATACAAACCGCCCTGAGATTCTGTAGCAGTTCCGTTAGGAGCCGGAGCATAAACGCCACCAATCAGTGTAAAATAAACAGCCATCCTCGGGTCATTCCTGTCATTCATGAGGTCAAAGAGTGTCTTACCAACAGATAAGTGGGTGCGGTCAGCCAGAAACTGCGACCATGGATTTTCACCAGTTGCTGTAGATTCATAAGCATCAAACATGAAACTGTCATCATTGCTGGCAAAACCATTTGCAATACTGGCAAGTGCTTTAGATGAAGCATCTGCATCGACATTGCTCAATCTCAAAGCATAACGTGCTTTAAGTGAATAAGCAGCTTTGATCCAGGCATTGGTATTTCCACCATAGATATAGTCAACCTTGCTGAAGGAAACTGTTGATTTACCAAGATTCACAATAGCATCGTCAAGCAAGGCAAATATCTGCGGATAGATTTCCTGCTGGGTGTCAAATTTTGGCTGCATATTTTCAGAACCTTTCAATGCCTCACTCCAGGGAACATCGCCCCACATATCGGTAAGCACGGCAAGATTGTATGCGGTCAATACCTGAGCTACACCCCTTGCACCGTAATTATCGGGTTCAGAGCCTTCAGGAGCCGTTTTGTCAAGGATTTCCTTGCAAACATTCAGCACGATATATAGGCCATTCCAGTTATTATTGAACAGGGAGGCGTCATTCTGGCCTACTCTTTTATCAGCAGTTGCAGATTGGGCCCATGTTCCGGCACTTTGTTCAGTATAAACTGTAGCATACCAGGCAATGTCAATACCAACTGTTTCAAAAGCAGTCTTTAATTCTGCATCAGGGAGCATATTATTGGCATCCATAGTGAGCGCATTGTTGCGCTCTTTGTTAATGTCATCCATTTTCTTCTCACTACATGAGAAGTTAATGAAGGGTAATAACATGATCAGGAATATTTTAAGTGTTTTCATAGTTTCTCTTATTGTTAGTGATTAAAATGTGAGATTTAGCCCAATGCCATAAGATCTGGTCTGAGGCAGCGACATATAATCCATGCCACCCTGCATATTACCCTGTCCCTGTGATGATTCAGGATCAAAGTTTGGCAAGGTTGTCCATAATAAGAAATTTCTGGCAAAAACAGTTAACGATAATGCCTGAATATGAGCTTTGGAAATAATGCTGCTCGGGAAGCTAAATGTGAGGGCAACTTCCCTCAGCTTAACAAATGAGGTCTCATAAATCTGAGCTTCATCCAAAGAAGCAAGTACATCGTTGTACAAGTCAGGATATGCCCAAATATCATCAGGCCCACCACGTTGTATGTCATTTTTAGAACCATCTGCCTTATATCCATCATAGATGAAAGCGGTTGTGCGGTCTTCGGTTCTTTTTGATGAACCATAAAGATCCATCAGACGATTACTACCTGAATACATTTGACCACCGTCTTTCCAATCAATCTGTGCTGACAAGGTTATAAATTTGTAAGTAAATGAGTTATTTGCACTCATATAGAAATTAGGAGAAACATCTCCAATCTTGCCAAATTCACCCAACATCGGCATGCCATAATAAAAACTTTCAGGATCTTCATCAACCAAAATTCTGCCTTGATCATCCTTGGCAAACTGATTGCCATAAATTGCTGGATAAGTGTCACCTGCAGAAGCACGGATATTAGGTGTTTCATAACCCCCGAGACTGATGCTTTCTACCCCAGGAGCCAATTCGATACACTCATTTTTAATTTTGGTGAAGTTCACATTCAGATTCCAAACGAAATCTTTTGTTTTAACCGGAATAACATATAAAACGATTTCATGTCCTTTTGAGGTCATTTGTCCAGCATTCATATATAATTCAGCTGCGCCGGTGGAACCTGCAAGCGGAACGGGAAAAATCTGGTTAGTTGACTTCTGATCGGAATAGGTATAATCAATTCCAATTCGATTTTGCAGGAATTTTAATTCAATACCCAATTCAAAATTCTTAGTGTTTTCAGGAATTAAAGAAGGGTCATATAGCGTTGTATTTGGACCATACCCGCTGATACCGCCCAATGGGAATAGAATACCATCATTAAGGAATCCACTGGCAGCTCCACCAACAAGATACGTTTTAGGTTTATAAGTACCGGCCTGTCCAACTTGTGCATAAGAAACACGCAGTTTTCCAAAAGGTAAAATCTTATTTTCATTCAAGGGAGCTAATTCAGTAAATACGAAACCTAAAGAAACAGAAGGATAGAAGAAACTTCTGCTGCCATTTGGCATTGACGATACAATGTCATTACGACCTGTAAGATTAAGATAAAGCATACTCTTAAAATCCATTGCCAGGTTTCCGTAAAAACCAACAGTACGGTCGGCATATTTGGTTTCACCGGCAGTTTGTGTGCTGGTATTGGCCATATTGTTCCATCCGGGAGTAGTAAAGCCTGTACCGGTCATGGTCCATGAACGGGCACGAGTGTCGTTTATCTCGTTACCAACTATCAATACGGCATTCAGATCCTCGGTCAATTTCCTTTTAAAACTAATGTTTAAGACCGAGTTTATGGTACTGCGCGAAATGCCGTAATTATTAATTGACCCTCCGGTTGGTGGAATATATGCATACACAGGATTGTCAGGAGTAGGATACTTTGCAGCAGTGGGGAATGACTGCCCATTGTGTGCACTTCCCATCTCATAATAATCTTCCTGATTGGTAGCGTATGTGTCAACGCCGAGTTGATAATGCACATTTATCCATGATACCGGATCGTAGTCAAGATAGGTATTGCCAAAGATACGTTTGGTACCCTCATCAAAGTGGTTGTTATTTAAAGCCCATAATGGGTTTTCACCAACGGTTCCACGTCGATAGGTAATTTGTCTGTAATTACCATTCGTTCCTTCCTGGTGATACGGAGTTCCCATAAGGTCATAAGAAGCAGGTGCTCCGTAAACTGTAAATAACCAACTGTCATTACCAGAAGGCATTTTATTGAGTTTAACATCAGAATAGTTTGCTGAAAATCCAGCTTTCCATTTTTCATTAAGATTTACTGAAGCGGCAGCTTTGGCATTGTATCGATCCATTTTAATTTCCGGAACAATACCTACCTGATGGGTATTTCCAAATCCAACCAGGAAATTACCGAATGTACCAGCTTGACTAATATTGATATTGTTGTTCCAAGTCTGGCCTGCATCTTTGTAAAAATTCTCAGCATTGTTATATGCTTTTGGAGTTACCCAGGCCCCTTTATACGGATCAAAGAATTGACCAGGTTTGTCGTAATTATTACCTCCATAAGTAGGGTTATCCTGCAACTCTGAAATTTTTGGACCCCATGAATACGAGAATGCCGGGTAGAACGTGTTGTCAGTAGCATTGTTAACGTCCCCAGCATAATAACCTTGTGCATAGGTCTGTTGAACTTCCGGTAAGCGGGCTGCTACATCAGAGCTATAGTTAGATGAGAAGTTCACAACTGGTCCGGTTTTGCCACTTTTCATAGCACCTTTTCCGCTTTTGGTAGTGATCACAATTACACCATTTGATGCGCGAATACCATAAAGAGCAGCAGCAGCCTGACCTTTCAGCACATTGATAGATTCAATGTCACTTGGATTGATATCAAGTGCACGATTGGCGGAGAAAGCCCCTGTTACATTCTGTGCATAATCGACATCGGTTGTGATAGGCATACCATCAACTACATATAATGGAGAATTGTTTCCGCTAAAAGACCTGGCCCCACGAATCAATATAGTTGCAGGTGCTCCTGGCATTCCGGAAGATTGCCTGACTTCAACGCCTGCGATTTTTCCTGAAATGGCAGTCATAAAGTTAGCATTATTCGCTTTGCTAATATTGTCTCCGGTAACTTCCTGAGCAGCATAGCCTAACGATTTTTTATCACGGGAGATTCCAAGTGCAGTTACAACAACCCCTTCAATATCCATTACGTCGGGTTCGAGAACAACATTGATAACCTTTTGAGTGCCAACAGTTACTTCCTTGGTTTTCATTCCCACAAAGGAAAACTGAAGAATTCTTCCCTGTCCGGGAACATTTATAGAGTACTTACCATTCATGTCGGTTGTTAAACCAACAGTGGTGCCTTTAACAAGAACGGTGGCTCCGGGAATGCCTTTGCTATCCTCGGAACTGGTAACCGTACCTGTTACAGTGGTTTGTGCCAGCACAACCTGCACTCCGGTAAAGATCAGAAGTGCAAGCATCATTGCAAATTTTCTCATAGTGTGTGTTTTTAATGAGTTAAATGGTTAACAATAATTGGTTCAAAAAAATATTTGTTGATGGTTAAATTTAGGTTCAACGTTTTGTTTTGGCCCTCCTTTGTTAGTGAATGGTTGGTTCTTACTGAAAAGTGATGCAATTTATAATTTATTTCCGCTTCCAGTCAAACAAAATTAATAAATAATTAACATGTTTTAACAATTAAACGGCAAAACGAGCCTGAAATCAATGAAAGTTGACCAAAGTCATTTCGTTAATACGGTATATATCAATCTATAAAAGTGATATTTAGAGAGTTTACAAATTATATCACCATGTGAAAAGTTATTTTTTTAGATCGTTAAAAAAATGGATGTTAATACTGTTTTCCTGAAAAAATGGATCCGGAAAGGCGAAATTCAACAGATAAAATAAGAAAGCACGGACTGTAGGTCCGTGCTTATACAACTTAAAAAATTATCTGATGAAATGTGTCAGAACTTATCCCAGAATAGGTTGGTACCTACATCATCGCCTCCTATAGCATCAGATGCCGATTTGTAATTGGCGCCATTCAGCGTTTGTTCAGCGATAGGATAGGTATAGCGCAGTGGAACAACGGAAAGAGCATCGGGGGGTGCTACCAGTATTGGGAAATCAAACCTTCTCCACTCGGTCCAGGCTTCAAATCCCCGGTTGTAAAGCGCCAGCCATTTCTGGGTGCCTATGATCTCTTTGAAACTCCCTTCTGCAGTGGTATAAGCAACCAGAGGGTTTGCAAGATAACCGGCTACTTCTGCTTCTGTTCCACCCCAATATGTTATAGAGGCTTCGATTGCATTGTTGTAATGCTCCTCCGCCGTACCCCCAACAGCAAAATCTCTTTCAATTGCTTCGGCAAGGAGAAATTCAACTTCTGAAAAATCGAGGATGGTGCCCTCAAAGATGGGTTCCTGAATCCTGTCTGCAATGTGAGAGTAAGTGGTAAAGTCATTCTCAATGCCATATTCTCCGCCAACATATTCACCCTCGTAGCGTGTAAAATAGAAGGGCCTGCGGGGGTCTTCAAGATTGTTCATTACATCGATCAACCGGCTGGTTGGCACAAAATCGTGCCTTCCACTGGCTACAAGGTCAGCAAAGAGCGGGTTTGTGTTCGGGGATGCGCCACTATACACCAAAGCAGCATTATCGGAGTTAGAAGTAAACACAAGCGGTGCTGCTGAAATAACCGCTGCTTCAGCCGTTGCCGGATCAACATCGGCCAGCACCATCCCCATTCTCAGTTTTAATGAGTTTGCGAATTTTATCCAGCCGGCAACATCGCCCTGGTAAAGATTGTCTGCAATACCGAAGCTTCCTTCGGCCGGATCGAGCTGTGTGATAGCAGCATTTAACCTTTCGAGCAGGTCTTTGTAAACAGTGAGTCCGTCATCGTAAACAGGTAACAGAATGTCAACATTGAGTGCTTCGGAGTATGGAATATTCCCAAAGGTTTCAACCAGAATGCTGTAGGTGTAGACTTTCATAATCTCCACGATGGCGAGCTTATTCTGTTTTACCAGGGGGCTTTCCGTTATCGGATATACTGTGGTTGTAATGATCTTGCCTGACTCGTCGAGGTCTTTGAGGACATCCCTGTAAAGCACGCTCCAATGGTTATCGGGAATTGTGCGGGTAACCAGGTCGTAATTGCTTTCGTCGGTATAGGTGGTTTCGGTCCAGTACTGAGCAAATAGTCTGAAAACATTAAAGTTAACATTTGTATTAACCATTTGATCGAGGAGACTTTTCTGTGCGCCGGTAAACAACGATTCACCGGAGACATTTCCCGGGTCCTTGGTGTTCTCATTCAGGTCTTCGAGTTTTCCACATGAGGAAAATATTATGAAGATGGAAAGGATTGCTATTATTTTTTTCATTGCTCAGGGGATTAAAAGTTAAGTTTAATGTCGAAGCCAAAATCGCGTGTTGAAGGCAGCGAGCCGGTAGAAAAGCCTTGTAGGTTACCTGCACTAAGACCAGATTCTGGATCAGCATAAGGAAGATTTTTATGGATTATCCATAAGTTCGAACCTACAGCGCTGAAAGTAACCCCTCTGATAAAAGTTTTTTGCAGTAACTTCTCAGGAAGGGTATAAGAAATGGAAACTTCTCTGAGTTTTACATAGCTGGCATCGTAAACGAAAGCGATATCAGGCAGCCCTCTTCTGTATCCAAAAGCCCCGTACCTGTCGGCCTGGATCCGGGTTTCATTGGGCGTAACATTGCCATCGTCACCAACATTCACTCCTTCGTTAATAAACCCTCCACTGGTGGGTGCATAACCCGACTCAAATCCGACATCCGGATCATTGTATGTCAGCGGATCTCTGACCGGATTGCCCAGGTCGTTGATGAAAGAGGTTTCTTTGTACAATCCTGTGGCCAATCCGTAATACATGTCGAGTGAGAAAATACTACCACCCTGCTGAATATCAATCAGGAAACTAAGCGCCCAGTTTTTGTAGGTTATGGTATTCGAAATACCAGCTATCCAATCGGGATTTATATCTCCTATGATGTTATCGGAGGTTGACGTTTTTATGTATTCACCACTCCCGGCATCAACAACGCGTTTTCCGTCGGCATAGGTGTAATCAGTGCCAAACAGCACGCCATAGGGTTCGCCGATTTTGGCATTTAAAGTAATTCCACCCTGGAAGCTGCCCAATTGAAGATTGTCGACCCCTTCAACAAGGGAAAGTACCTCATTCCGGTTTCGCGTCCAGTTTATAGCTATATTCCATCTGAGATCAGAGGTTTTTACCGGAGTACCCATAATGGTGAGTTCAATGCCCTTGTTTTGGATTTCACCGGCATTTATGATCTTGTCGTTTATACCGACAGCGGTAGAAACGGAAAGCGGTAAAATCTGATCGGTGGTATTTGTTTTGTAGAAAGCGACATCGAATCCAAGCCTCTTTTCAAGGAAATACATTTCAAGGCCGGCTTCCAGACTACTGGTCAATTCCGGTTTCAGAACAGAATTTTTAAAGACGCCATCAACAGAGGTCATCGGACTATTGAGCGGGGTATAGACATTGTACCGGTTGACCAATTGGTCGAAACCGGGACTATTGCTCACGGAAGCATAATTCAGCCTGATTTTTCCGAAAGAGAGCCAGTCTTGTTTAACAACCTCAGAAAAGATGAAACTTGTTGCAACTGAAGGATAAAAGTAGCTGCTATTTTCAGGGGGAAGTGTGGAAGAATGATCATTTCTTAAAGTAAGATCAAGGTAGATCATACTTTTATAGCCAAATGATGCACTGCCATAAATACCGTCAACTCCTATCCTTGAAGCCAGTTCTTTCGGATAAGGCAGCGGGCCTATACTGTTCTGAAGGGAATAAATCCGGGGAACCCCAAGCCCACCATTGGTAGCAGAAATAATTCTGTCGTAATTGGTTCTTCTGATATTGGTTCCCAAAACACCTCTGAAACTAAGGTCTTTTGAAAAGTCTTTTTTAAAATTAAGCATCAGGTCGAAGTTGTATTCGGAAGAGCTGATATCGCGTCGGAGATAGCCGGATCCCTGGTCACTCCTGGTGAAACTTCCGTCAGAAGCACTGCCGGTGCCTATCCCGAACTGAGTAGGTATGGAGCCAACTGCTCTGCGTTCTTCCTGCAGTTCATTGTATGAATCGACCGATACCCGGCCAAAAACATCTACCCATTCGGCTATCTTGTAATTAACGGATGCATGGCCAAGAATACGGTTTCTGTTGTCGGTCTCATAGTTTTCATACCTGAGCCAGTAAGGATTGTCCCAGAATATTGGAACAGCATCGGTGGGGTCAGCCCAGTTCCAGGTCATATTTCTCTTGGTCGAATTATAGGCATCCTCCATGCCTTTGAGGTCAACGTTGGTTTGCCACCATTGCCTGAATGACCCCATCTGGTTGTCGTTATAGCCAGTTGAGTTGCGGCCCAACCCTTTTTGTTGCATAAAGTTTGCCGATCCTGAAACAGTCAGCTTCTTGTTTACTTCCCAGGTTGAACTGAAGTTCAGGTTGTTTTTCTTTAATTCACTGTTGGGAAGCAGGCCATTTTGTTTGAAATTGGTGTATGAAAACCTGTATGCTCCATTTTCCACATTATTTGTTAAGGCAACTGTATTGATAAAGGTAGTTGGATTTTTAAAGAATGTAATGGGTCCGTTTTGTGCTGCAACCCAGGGCGTTGGTTTAAAGTAATTCGGCGATTCCGGATCAACGGCATCCCATTGGTAAACCATCAGGTTAGGATTAAAGGGCGCTCCATAGGAAGCATCTTCCGAAGTAACAACCCATTGCTCATCCTGTCCATCACCATTGACGTCACGGATATACCAGTAGCCATAGCCATTGGGGTCGGATTCCGGATTATAACCCAAAGGATCATCATAATAATGGCCATAACCTCCGCCATAATCCTGCTGGTATTCGGGAAAAGTACTCTTGTCAACACTGCCGATGGTGAATCCGGAATTAATTGAAACCCCTATTCCTTTTTTAGTTCCGATACCCGAAGCACCCTTTTTTGTCGTAATCATGACTACCCCATTGGCAGCGCGGGATCCATAAAGCGCACTGGCGGCAGCACCTTTCAGTATGTTAACAGACTCTATATCATCCGGGTTGATATCCGAAGCGGGATTTCCATAGTCATACCCAACTCCGGCTTCTTTCTGGTCGCTGGAATTGGAGATGTCGTTGTTAACAGGTACACCATCAATTACAAAGAGAACCTGGTTGTTGCCGGTAAGCGATTTATTGCCTCGTACAATAATATTGGTAGATCCTCCCATATTGGTGTTCTTTTTAATCTGGACACCTGTTACTTTTCCTGACATTGAGTTGATGAAATTTCCGGATTTGACTGTTGAGACAGCATCACCTTTTACTTCCTGGGTTGCATAACCCAGTGATTTCTTCTCTCTTGATATACCCAGCGCAGTAACAACTACCCCTTCTATATCCATGACTTCCGGCTCCAGAACAACATTGATAATTTTTTGATTGCCAATGAGGACTTCCCTGGTTTTCATTCCCACAAATGAAAAAACAAGGGCTTTGGCATTGTCGGGAATCCTGAGAGAATACATGCCTTCGAGATCAGTAGTAACGCCTGTTCTAGTGTCTTTAACTATTACAGTAGCTCCGGGAATCCCTTTACCATCTTCCGAACTGGTAACTTTCCCGGTAATTGTCTGGGCAATGATGACCTGCACTCCCGCAAAGAGGAAAAGTGCAAGTAAAATTCCAATTTTTCTCATAGTGTGTGTTTTTGGTGTGTAAAATCAATATTAGGTGATTATTCAAGATATTAATCTATGGTAGTTTTCTTTAGTGCTCAGTCCTCCTCTCTGCATTGATTATCTGTTGGTTGTGAAATTTATATTGAATTGGTTGTTGTCGGAATTATTCCTGATACCCCCACGAAGGAACTTCTCATCCAGAAATACATACGCAATGCCTGTACTAAAAAGTCAGAGAATAGTCAAACTTCAGAATTAAACAGGCAAATGGGGCATCACAATACCGGACTTAATTAACCGGGGTCTTAGGCTGAAAACAGTTGATGTTGAGCAAATTCAGAAAAGAGAGTAATAGTAGAACAGGTAGAATAGGTAGTAAGAAGGTTATTCTGATAAATCAAAGCCGAAATGAAACTGTTATATTCTGTAGAAAACCCAGTCTGGAATGAGTTCAGACAGAAATTTTCATGAAGGTAAATGTAATTGTGGTTAAATGAGTTTTGTTTTTTTGTGAATAAATCTGCTTTAGACCTTCCATAAATATGCACTCTGGCTGCATTTGTTATTTTCAGGTCGTTTTCCGGTAAAGCGAAATTAAAATAACCGGATTGATTCCTGAATGAAATATCAACATCTGCCGGATTGTGCAGATGTGGTTTAATGATCGACTCAGAATGAAGATTTTGGTCTTTTGTCAAAGCAGAAAGTGTTGTTGAATACTGCTAAAGTAGGGATAAATATGTAAAAAAGTCAATATTTGTTGATAAAATCAGCTACATTGTTAACAAAACCTGCTAAAACAGGGCATTTTCAACGCATTGTGCGGATATTAACAGCATAGGCCAGTATAAACGAAGCTGTTAGCATCAGATTTGAAAGTGGGAAAACAAATCCGTCTATCATTAATAAAGGTGCAATGAGCATGATTAATTGTGCTATTGTATAAAGATGAAAACCTGTTTTGCGTAGTCTGAACATCAGGATAACTCCTGAAAGTGATACCAGATACAGCAGTCCTGTAATCAGAAAAAACAAGGGTCCGGCAGAATTAATCATTTCAAGCAATGCTTCTTTATCCTTTAATGGAGATTGCTTGATTGCCTCGGGTAAAAGGTCGTAAGTCGCTGCAATCAGCAGGGAAGATAAAGCTGACAAACCGCTTCCAATAAAAGAAAGGATACAAAGAAATGTCAGTCCGGGAAGCCGCTTGCCGTTATATTGCCTGTCTTGTATGTTTTTAACCGGGTTTTCGTCCATTTAGTCTTGCTAATACTTTAGTTGAGCTTGAAACCATTATAGTTCCTTATTTATCCTAGTTTTCCGGTCAACGCTTCAACCTCATTCAGAATTTCACATGATTTGACCAATTCCTTCATGGCATTGTGGTCAGCGTAAAGCGGACGGTCAATGTCAAGAAAATCGACATATTTTCTGATGACTTCCTTTGCCCTGGTGACACCAGCTCCAAATTTATACTCCCTGAAATCGAGGGCCTGGGCGGCCGCCATAAATTCTATGCCCAGAATTCCATAAGCATTATCCAATATCTGGTTGTTTTTAAGGGCAGTATTCATTCCCATCGAAACGAAGTCTTCCTGATCGGCAGCGGCT
>JBBQBC010000046.1:0-20593 GCA_038317155.1 Bacteroidales bacterium | reverse complement strand
CGACATTCTCACCGGTTCCTACCCAAATTATATGCGGGTTGTTCGGAACAATGGTGATGCAGCCAATTGAATAGGATGTTTGTTTTTCAAAAACCGGGGTCCAGGTAGTTCCCGCGTTCATGGTCTTCCACACACCGCCTGACCCAACAGCCACGTACCAGATATTCCGGTTCTCAGGGTGAATTGCTATATCAGCAATCCGTCCCGACATAAATGCAGGTCCTATACTACGAAACATTAACCCTGAATAGACGGAATCTCTTAATTCTTCGGTATTACTTTTTCCCTGTGCAAAAACAAATATGTTAAGACCTGTCAAAAGTGAAAGAAGCAAAATCAACCTGAAGGAAACAGCAAAATACTTTGACATAATAAATAGGTTAATATGATTATTAAAAAAAGAGCAGCAACTTATCTCAAAAATCCAGCAAGAATGATAAGACTTTGGCGCCAGACAGGGATAAATTTAAGAATGTTTTGTTATTATTGGACTAAAAGTAAATAAAACCTACATACATAAACATAAGGTGAAGTTGAATACTCCATTCTCAGACCAGCAACAAATGTTGACTTTTAATAAGAGATAAAAAAAAATCAGGGTAAAATAAAATTTCCCGAGACTGATGTATTATCGCTGAAGTTCAGTAACAGCAGATAAATCCCGGCAGCAAGCTTTCCCGATGGCAGGGAAATTTTACTACCGCTGCCCTCCAATTCCAGAACACGTTTTCCGGAACTGTTATAAATAACAGCGCTCGTCCTGCGACCTGCTGTATTCTGAAATAATATATCTGTATGGCCTGAGTTGTCTGACATTACAACAAAGCCGCTGGTACCAGCCTTAATGAACTCAACATTAATTATGGAAGTAAAACCAAAATTTCCCAATTCGAGCCGGTAGTAGTTAACAGTATTGACATTCGGAAAACTATCAACGAAAGTATAGGTAAAAGCCGATCCGGGGTTACCGCAAATGCCTGGAATTTCACCTATCTTATTGAATGTAAGACCATCAGCCGACCGCTCAATCTGTGTTCCTTCACAGAGACTGCCACTGCGGAAAGTCCATCGCAGAGTTATCTTCGAATCCTGCTGATATCCCGAGAAATCCTGCAGAAGGATATGCGGCTGGGCAATCACTGAAAAGCCTGACCATAATATCGCAAGGTTTAATAGAAGTAATTTTGCCAGTTTCATCATTTACCCGAAATTTTGGTTTGTGTAGTGGTTTTGCGGCTTACCGAAGTGGTCATTCCAATATTTTAAAGTTGATAAAACTGGTGTTGTACCACTTTATTTTTAATGGTTCAGTTGCATCTGTAATATCTTCCTGACTTACATCTTTTCCTGTTCCGTAGTTAATTTGCCAATTTGGGTTTTTATTAATACCTAACAGCACTAATAGTTTACTTCCTTTTTGCAGTTGTTTGCAGGTAATAAATGTGTTGCTCATTTTTAGATTTTGCATGGTGTTTGGTTTTAACAATTGCCTTCTACTTTTGTCTTTTGCCAAACTGGCTCTTTGTATGTTTTCACTCAATGCAACATACTGTCCATTTGGCAACAACTCATATAAATCAATAACAACATCTACGTCTTTTTTATTGCAACTAAATACCAGATTGGCTTCAAAATTTCCACACAAAGCAAAATTACCATCAACGGCATCGCTCAAAAACATTAATTGTTCGGGCAGTGGATTTAAGGTGTTTGTAACTATTGACGGAAATGCCATAATATCCTGACCTACAGGCTTTATAATGCTTCTGTCCTTAAAATCAATGGTTTGTGCTATGTATTGTACAGATGCATTTTTTTTGTTTTCTAACTTATGATTGTTCAAATACAATTGCAAAGTTGCATTACTCATTTGGTTTAAATTAGCAACATGTCTCCATTCATTTATTCCTGCAATTTCAAAATTAACTTTATCTTTCAAAATGGCCGGTCTCAAACTATCTTTCAAAACGTAATCAAACCATTTCATACACAAATTATTTATTTTTAATTTGGCAACGCTATCAATTCGGTAGCCTAATAGTGTATCTGAAATTCCTCCTTGTGCACCATAGTGGTCATAAGGTCCTATTAATAAATAATGATTTGCATTTTTATTATATAAATGATGTTGGTTGTAATAGTGCATTGCACCAAGCTGATCATCATCCCAATAACCGGTAATGGTTAATATGGGAATATTTATTTTTGAAAATTCTTTTGCTTGTGGAGTCATTTTTTTCCAGTAAGCATCGTAAGTGGGGTGTGAAAGCCAACGCTGAAAAGTAGTATTCCTATGCCCTTCAAGGCTATCTAATGATGAAAAACGCAACCCTTTTTTATAGGTTGAATTAAACAGGCTGTTCCATTTTGTGGTATCACTAAAACTTTCCGTGTTAGTTAATTTATTGTCTGTAACAAAATGTATCCATTGTAACATGTAACTCATAAATACGCCATTCTGCATTGGAAAATCAATACCTGCCCCAACCGAAACCTGTGGTATAATAGTTTTTAGTGCCGGGTGTAAATGTTTTGTTGCAGCCCATTGTGCAAAGCCCAGATAGCTACCTCCATACATACCTATTTTTCCGTTACACCAGGATTGTTTGCTTATCCAGTCTATAATATAATAAGCATCATCTGCATCGTGTTCTAATGGTTCTATATTGCTGGTACTGCATCTTTTGCCACGTGTGTTTACTATAATTGTTGCATAACCTTCATCATCTATAGCTTTTTTAAAGTATTTGTAATCGCTTGTATCAATGTTGTCAGCATATATATTATAAATTAAAATGCAGGGTTGTTTCACATTTTCAGGTGTATTTCCAGCCGATACAAAAGCACAAACATTGCCTCCATCGGGCATAGCAATTTGAACACTATCTTTTATAATATATTTTTTCTTTGCATTGTTGTTTTGTGCATGTGAAACTTTTATAATAAACAAGAACAAGAATAAGTTTAAAACTATATTTTTCATTTAAGTAGGTCGTTAATTGAAGGATACTGGATAATTACGCTCAATGTAACGATAACTTAACAATCTGATAACCCGGTATGTTTAATGGTTTTTCATTTCAGGCAGGAAAATAAAGTTAAATATTTGTTAAATATTGGCTTGCAAATTTACACATGGGCACTTATTTTAAGCATATATCAGTATATCAGATAGTTAGATCCTTAAGAATGGCAACAGAACGTTCCAGCATTTCTTCTGAAAAGTCTAGATGGGTGACAAACCGTATGGATTGTTTATCAAAATCAATGGCTTTCATTCCCGATTTTTCAAGCCTCAGGCATACCATAGCAGCAGTCAACGGAGCTTTAACCCTGAATATTACAATATTGGTTTCAACTTTTAGCACTTTCTCAACCCAGTTGAGCCCTGACAAGAGCATACCCAGCGATTGTGCCCGCCGGTGGTCATCTTTCAGTCTTTCTACATGATGATCCAGTGCATAAATACCGGCAGCAGCAAGGTAACCGGCCTGGCGCATTCCGCCTCCGAACACTTTTCTTACCCTACGGGCTTTGCGGATAAACTCCTTGTCGCCCAGCAAAACGGAGCCAACCGGCGCGCCCAGCCCTTTTGAAAAACAAACAGAGATGCTATCGAACATCGCCCCGCATTCGGCCGGTGATTGACCGGTGACGGCCATCGCATTGAAAATCCGTGCACCATCCAGGTGATATTTGAGGCCATTCTCACGGCAAACCTTTCCTATTTCAGCCAACTCATGGTTATTGTATACCGCCCCGCCTCCTTTGTTCATGGTATTTTCCACTTCAACCATCGCTGTTCGCGGACGATGAAGGTCTTCAGGATTAATGTGGTTCAACACATCCTGTGCAGTAATCATTCCCCGATCACCATCAAGCAAACAAACCGACAAGCCTGAATTGCTCATCAAACCACCACCTTCGTAATAATAAAGGTGGGAAAGCTTATGCAAAATCACTTCTTCGCCCGGAAGCGCATGTACTTTAGCCGCTATCTGGTTGGTCATGGTTCCGGAAGGGCAAAAAAGACCGGCTTCCTTACCGAACATGGCGGCTGTTTTCTCTTCGAGCATCGTAACGGTTGGGTCTTCGCCGAAAACATCATCGCCCACTTTGGCCGAAAACATAGCATCAAGCATGGCAGATGTCGGATGTGTAACGGTATCGCTTCTAAGATCAATTATCATATAACTTTGTTTTTGCGCAAAGATAGTAAATGCTTTTGCCGGAAGCCTTCTTTATCCAACAGTCATAACCTGCAAAATTTTATTAATTTTGACTTCTACTTTTGATTCCCTAAACAGTGACAAATCATGCATTAACCATGAAAAAAATATTCATAATAATTTTCATTCTGACAGGAGCCTTGTCATCCCGTTCCCAGCAATTAAGCCCTGCAAAAGCCTCAACGCTGGCTTTGAACTTTTTCGGTGAAAGATACACTTTGCATCATCCGGAGAAAACTGCCGTACCAGTCATCCTGAATCAGCAGGAAGTTGAGGCGGATGGCAAACTGGTGTTGTACGCAGTGAATATTGCACCTGAAGGTTATGTGCTGGTTTCCGCATCCCGGTATACTTTTCCGGTGCTGGGCTATAGCCTTACAGGCAGCTATTCCGGCATGAATGAGCCTGATAACCACAAAGCCTGGATCAGATATTTTGGCAGGCAGTTGGCTTTCGCGGATGAGGAAAAACAGGCCAACCCTGAAATTATAGTTGCCCGTGAAAGATGGTCACGGGCCCCAGACAGGAAATTCCCAACGAAGCAAAATCGGCTGGTTGAGCCACTGCTTCGCACCACCTGGGATCAGGGCAATTATTACAATGCCCAATGCCCGGCCGATCCGGGTGGACCGGGAGGACACTGCTGGGCTGGTTGTGTGGCCTCAGCGGTTGGACAACTCATGTTTTACCACCGCTGGCCAAACCAGGGAACAGGTTCATACAGCTACACACATCCTGTTTATGGTGAGCAGTATGCCAATTTCGGTGAAACAACCTATAACTGGAACGGCATGGAGACTTCGCTCAATGGGCCAAACAGCCACATCGCCTTGCTGCTCAATCACCTGGGCATTTCATTCGACATGGATTACGGGCCCGATGGTTCAGGCATGTGGAACCACAGCGCCGCCAATTCTATGCGCAATTACTTTAAATATGGTCCACAAACCCAATACATTTTCCGCGATACCACCACCATGAACTGGGACAGTATTCTGGTTGCCAACCTGGATGCGAGGAAGCCCCTTTATTATGCCGGATGGGAAGCAGTTGGATCAGAAAACGGCCATGCGTTTGTTTGCGACGGCTATGCGCCAGACAATTTTTACCATTTTAACTGGGGATGGAGCAGTTCCTATGACGGTTATTTCCTGCTTTCAGCGCTGACCCCCGGGGGCAACAACTTTAACTTTGCCCAGGAAGTAATCAAAGATATCTACCCCGATACCCTTACATACAGCTATCCGGAATATTGCAGCGAATCTGCAACCCTCAGCACCATTGCAGGCACCTTTAGCGATGGCAGCAATATGGTTAACTACTTGACCAATTCTGATTGCTACTGGCTTATTCAACCCGATGAACAGGATTTTGATTCTATCACTTCTATAAATCTGAATTTTCCCCTATTTGATCTCGGATTAAATGACAGGATCAGGATTTATCAGGGCGCTGATACTACTGCAGCTTTAATAGCAGAATTTACCGGAACAAACTCGCCGGCAACCATCAATGTTCCGTCTGACGTCATTCTGGTAAGGTTTACCAGCGATGAGGCTGAAACTGCCGGGGGTTTCCTTGGATCGTATAAGAGTGTTTTACCGGTTTACTGCTCCGGAACAACTATTTTCAACGATTCAGCGGGCTTGTTTGACGATGGTAGCGGAGATAAAATGTACAACAACAACGCCATCTGCAAATGGAAAATTATACCGGAGAACCTGGTTCCGCTCAAACTGACCTTTGAATCATTCAGCACACAGCCTGAGTTTGATATCCTGCGCATCTATGATCTTGGAAACCAGCAGTTGATTGCCACATTCTCCGGAGAATCCGTTCCATCGTCACTGACCATACAAAGTGGTAAGGCTTACCTGGTTTTTATGACCAATAAAGAAGTAACTGCAAATGGCTGGGCAATCCGATGGGCACCTGAGGGAACCACAGGAATTTCAGAAGCCGGTTTTCAAAATGCCGGAATCTATCCGAATCCGGTCGATGATCAGCTTTGGATTCAAACCGGAAAATATGCAGGAGAGCCTATTGAAATAAAAATATTCAATGCTGGCGGGGTATTGATAAGAAAAGAGAATATTCCTCCTATAAACAGACACATGATTAAAACTGACAATCTGGCAGCGGGGCTTTATATTTTAACCATCACCGGCAAAAGAGAAAACAGTTCCTTCAGGTTTGCAAAATTCTGATCATAATAAACCGTTTATCTTGTCAGAAGTGCATTTTCGGCTAAAGCCAGGGATAGTGCATAAATCGGCATTCTGCACCGGGCTGAAGCCCGGAGAAATTGAATTGATTTGGATAAGGAAAAACCGATTCACTGCCATATTACTTTAGTCGATATTAAAAAGGATCGTTTCAAATACCCCTGGCTTCAGCCGGGGGATAATGAAAACTAACAATAACAGGGGCTTTAGCCCAAAAAACGGCCTTAGTATCCTGGGTGGGATGAATTCGACAACCGTTCAAAAGGGCCTTAAAATGGAGATGACAAAACTCCAAAATGCATGTGGGCAAATGTTGGGAAACACGCGCCAGCGCATTTTGATAATCATGTGCCTGATTTATCGGAAATGTCAGACGTGCATTTTCGGCTAAAGCCAGGGATAGTGCATAAATCGGCATTCTGCACCGGGCTGAAGCCCGGAGAAATCTAAATGATTTGGATAAGGAAAAACCGATTCATTGCCATATCACTTTAGTCGATATTAAAAAGGATCGTATCAAATACCCCCGGCTTCAGCCGGGGGTTAATAAAAACTAACAATAACAGGGACTTTAGCCCAAAAAGCGGCTTTAGTATCCTGGGTGGGATGAATTCGACAACCATTCAAAAGGGGCTTAAAGTGGAGATGACAAAACCACCAAATTTATAAAGTCCCGCATTGGGAACTATGTACCAGCAAATTTTGGTAATCACGCACTTACAAAAGATATCATTAGTAACGAAGTGAAGAAACTCATTATCCAACAAGTATTTTAGTCAGACAATAGTGTATGCCTTTAAAAAATAATTCTACACTTTTTCAACCCTGCAGTTCCTTTTTGAGTTGCTGAGGCATATCAAAAAGGTGAAGCCCCGAGCCCTGCTCAAGGCATTCCATAATTTTTTTCTTAAACTTCCAGCAGGTCATCTGCCTGGTTTCGAGCCTTCGTGAAAGTTCATAGGTTGAAATTTTGGGTGAACCACAAACCATATAGGCTATTTCAAAAGCATCGGTAATGGGTATTCGGCAATGGTGAAAAATGGTGTGGGCGGTGGCCGATTCATCGGTTTTGCATCTGGTGCACCGCCGCGAAAAGGATGTTTTCCCGCTGCAATAGTTGTTATTACCACATTTTCGGCAAACATATCCATCGCGCCACTTCTCTTCTGCAATTATTAACAGGCATTGTTCCGGATCAGAAAAACGTTTGCTGAATTCCGAAAAATCTATTGCTTTGAATAAATAAGAAAGATTCATTGTATTTATTTGATAATCAAAACTAAACAATCAGGCATGATCCTTGTTAAGTGTAATCGTGCTGCAAAAATAAAAATAATTAGTGATATTTATGCGATTTAACAGAATTACTTTTATCTTTGCAGCGAATTAATCATGAACGCTAACATTAAAACTTATATGAGCACCAGAATTTTCACAATTGTACTGATTGCCAGTGTAGCTCTTTTGGGCTGCGGCTCTTCTAATGGGAAGGATAATCAGGGAAACGACAACAAGACTTCTTCAGCATCCTCAACACCTGATGCGGGTAAAGTCATTCAAATGAACAAAGCTATGTTCATCGAGAAAGTATTTAATTACGAAGAAAATCCCGACGTATGGAAATTTCGTGGCGACAAACCCTGTATCATTGACTTTTACGCAGATTGGTGTGGCCCCTGTAAAAAAGTTGCTCCTATTATGGCTGAACTTGGCGAGCAATACAAGGATCAGATTGTAATCTACAAGGTGAATACTGATCAGGAACGCGAACTTGCCCAAATTTTCAATATTCGCAGCATACCTTCAATTCTTTATTGTCCAGCACAAGGTCAGCCACAGATGACAATGGGGGCTTTGCCAAAGGCAGAATTTGAAAAAATGATAAAGGAATTGTTGCTCGCCCCGGCGACAGAGCCGACTATACAAAAATAATTCACTGAATACAAATTAAACCGATTACAAAATAATGGAACACCTGACATTAGAAACATTCAAAGAAAAAGTATTTGACTTTGAAAAAAATCCGGATTGGAAATTTGAAGGAAAATTGCCCTGTATCATCGACTTTTATGCCGATTGGTGCGGTCCATGCAAGATGGTAGCCCCGATTCTCGAAGAACTCTCCAAAGAATATGATGGTAAAATCGATATTTACAAAGTCGATACCGAGGCTGAACAGGAGCTCTCACAGGTTTTTGGCATCCGAAGTATCCCAAGTATGTTGTTTTGCCCATCCGAAGGACAGCCGCGTATGGCACAGGGAGCATTGCCAAAAAGCTCACTCATACAGGCCATTGATGATGTCCTCTTAAGCCCTGCAGCAAATTAAAACACTGCTTAATTTTATTTTCCCAATAAGGCCCGGAATTTCCGGGCTTTTTTTGTTGTTATATTTGCATCGGTCAATCAATCTTCATGAAATCCGGAATTCCACCCGTTATTCTGCCCGCCGCCTGTTTCCCTGAAGTTGGGTTTTTCTGCTGGCTATATCATGCTCCAGCGGTTCAGATCGAAATTCATGAGACCTACCCAAAACAAACCTGCAGAAACCGGTACATTATAGAAACCGCGAACGGACAGTTACCGCTGAGCATTCCTGTTGTAAAGACCGATGGAAATCACACCCCGACAAGCCGGATAAAAATCAGCAAAGCAGAAAACTGGAGCCGGATTCACTGGCGGGCATTAGAGTCGGCTTACAATAAATCGCCATTTTTTCTTTATTACAAAGATGATTTTGGGTTTTTATTCGAAAATCCGCCTGAATTACTGGTGGACTTTAACCTGGCCATTCTGAAGCTCAGTTGTAAGTTCACAGGAATAAAGAAAGGTTTCGGCGTTTCTGAATCTTATCAGAAACACCCTGCTGATCTGTTCGACCTTCGTCAGGCTATTATGTCAAAGCACGCGGGTTCCCCTGAATTCGATATCCGGCATTACGAGCCATATACCCAGGTATTTTCCGACCGCCATGAATTTATTCCCAATCTGAGCATACTGGATCTGCTGTTCAATCTGGGGCCTGATGCGGGAGACTATCTGAGGAGGCATGTGCCGGGAGTAAGTCCGGAATGATGGAATGGTTGATTCGTTAATTCGTTGATTTGTTGATTCGTGGATTCGTGGAAGGATGGAATATTGGAATGATGGAAGGATGGAATGGTTGATTCGTTGATTCGTGGATTTGTTGATTCGTGGATTCATTGATTCGTTGATTCGTGGATTCGTGGATTCGTGGAAGAATGGAATCCTGGAATGTTGGAAGGATGGAATGGTTGATTCGCTGATTCGTGGATTCGTGGATTTGTGGAAGAATGGAATCCTGGAATGTTGGAAGGATGGAATGGTTGATTCGCTGATTTGTGGATTCGTTGATTCGTGGATTTGTGGATTCGTGGAAGAATGGAATCCTGGAATGTTGGAAGGATGGAATGGTTGATTCGCTGATTCGTGGATTCGTTGATTCGTTGATTTGTGGATTCGTGGAAGAATGGAATCCTGGAATGGTGGAAGGATGGAATATTGGAATGTTGGAAGGATGGAATCCTGAAATGATGGAATGGTGGATTCGTGGATTCTTTATTTCGTTGATTCGTTGATTCGTGGAAGGATGGAAGAATGGAAATATGGAATGATGGAATGGTCGACACATTTTGCGAAAACATAACTGCAATTCCAAAACATCATTAATTTCGCAAAACACTCAGCCACCGCTTATTTTTCAACTATCCTAATGGCATTAGACATTAGAAATTAGTCACTCAATAAAGGTTTTTACAGCCCGAATGAGAATAACTTTCTTTGCGAGGCCTTGAAAAGGTTAAGGCTAAGGTTAGGCAGCTCCTAAGCATGATTCCAAAACTTAATATTTACATCAGGCTCAACCTAAACCTCAACCTAAACCTAAACCTAAACCTAAACCTAAACCTAAACCTAAACCTGAGTTACATAAGAGAAATTAGAAATTAGAAATTCTCTAAACCCTGAGCTCTGAGCCATTTTGATGCAAGCACTTGCCACAATCTCGGAGATAAGGATGCCAATAGCATTTATTCACTGCCTAAGCATTCGAAATGCGTTGTTTCCTGAGTGCCGGCATATGAGCAACAGCCATACCAGGCCGAAGGGCTACATTTGATAATTTATAAGCCTCAGGTTCAAAAGCCAGACCTCTTCAACCCATCAAAAATCTGCAAGATATTTTTTCGGTAGATTTCCGGTATTATTTCTTTCTGATAATCATCAAGCCATCCCTTACCGGCAGTAGCAAGTGATCGATTCGCGAATCGATACTAATATGAAGATTGAATTCAACAATTCCCCGGGTTTCCTTATCGGTGTATGCTTCCGGATCAAGTACCCTGCCATACCACAGAACATTATCGGCTACAATAAACCCGCCCTGCCGGAGTTTCGGAAAAACGGCTTCGTAGTAATTGACATAGTTTTCCTTATCGGCATCAATAAACACAAGATCGAAAGGACCGGGCAATGTTGGTAAAACATCAACTGCATTGCCCGAATGCTGAATAATCTGATGATTTAATCCTGATTCATGGAAATACCTGTCAGCAATGTGAGCTACTTCAGGATTGTTGTCAATCGTATGTAACACACCATCCGGCCTGAGACCCTGAGCAAGGTAAACGGCAGAATAACCGGTAAAAGTTCCGATTTCCAGAATACATTCCGGCTGCATCATCTGGCATATCATCCTGAGTAGAAGGCCCTGCAGATTGCCCGAAAGCATTCCAGGCGCGGTTGATGCAAAATGGGTTTCACGAGAGAGCCTTACAAGCAAATCAGCTTCAGGCGTGGAAAAGGCCGATGCATAAGCTTCATATTCAGGCAGTGTTGTAATATATTGCTGTTTTTCCCTGAGCTTTGTCATGGTTTTCGTTTTTTATATACCAGCATACTCATATCTTCTGACCTGAAAACCTGAAGAGCAGCCTCCCTTAGCTGTTCAGCAGTGAGCGCGTTTATTTTATCGATCAGGACCTCATGGGTATCCACTGTATCATACACCAGGAGGCTTTTGGCCATTGACAGGGCATCGTTCAGGTTCGATTCAAAGGAGATGGCCAGTTGACCGATGAACTGCTGCTTCGCTGTGTGTAGTTGCATCACACCCAGGTTATTGTCCATCAGCTTTTTAAGCTCCTTGTTTACCAGATTCAGGGCCCGTTCGAGAGAGCCATTATCAAGGCCGAGGTAGATCATAAACGAACCGGTTTCAGCATAGGGTGTATATACCGATTCGATGTTGTACGACAGCCCGTTTCGCTCTCTCAAAGCCATACTCAGTCGCGAATTCATAGCTGGACCTCCCAGCAGATTTGTCAACAGGGCAAGAGCAGTTCTTCGTGAATCAGCATAACTGAATGCAAGGTTACCGATGATGCAATGTGTCTGAAATACCCGCCTGGATTGTATAAGTTGTTTCGGAGGAAGGGGATTGAAATCCAGCCTGGCATGAGTCCTCGGATTGGCGGCTATTGAACCGAATGAGGCTGTGATTAGCCTGACAAGCTTGCTGAACGGGATATTGCCTACCGAACTGATTACAAGTTGGTCGGTGTTGTAATGATTGCCAAGGAACGAAATTATTTTTTTCCGGCTGATCTTTCTAACAGAAGCAGGTGAACCAAGAATTGACCGCCCGAGCGGATGACCGCTGAACAGCATTTCCTCAAATTCATCAAAAATCAGCTCTGACGGTGAGTCTTTGTAGGAATTAATTTCGTCGAGTACTACATCTTTCTCTCTGGCGATTTCCTTTTCGGGGAATGTGGAGTTAAACAGTATATCGGCAAAAAGTGCTATGGACCTGGGATAGTATAATTTTAAGAATGATACATGGATACAGGTTTCTTCTTTGGTAGTATAGGCATTCAGGTCGGCACCGATATTTTCCAGAAGTCCCAGCACCTGGTGAAGTTTTCGCTTGCCTGTACCTTTAAAGATAACATGTTCAATAAAATGCGCAAGACCTTCTTCACCCGCAAGCTCATCGCGTGAACCGGTATTCACCATAACCGCGAGGTGGCCGACAAGACTGTCGGAATGCCGGTGGACAATCCGGATGCCGTTTGGAAGTGTGTGAATCTGATATTGCATGCACTTTGGTTGGGGGATGCAAAAGTAGGTAAAAATTTGGCACGGAGCGCTGGGCTCAGGGCGCAGGGCTCAGGGCGCAGGGCCGGTGGCTGAGTGTTTTGCGGCCAAATGCTAAATATACAAACGAGCTGATTCGCAAAATGTATCGAAGCCACAGGGCGCAGAGCATAGGGCCGGTGGCTGAGTGTTTTGCGACCAAATGCTAAATATACAAACGAGCTGATTCGCAAAATGTATCGAAGCCACAGGGCGCAGGGCGCAGGGCCGGTGGCTGAGTGTTTTGCGGCCAAATGCTAAATATACAAACAAGCTGATTCGCAAAATGTATCGAAGCCACAAGGCACAGGGCACAGCCTTACTTCGCTTCCAGCGGAAACTTCTTCTCAAACGAAAGCCAGAAAAGCGGATTATAGCCCCTGAGCTCGCCAGACTCGGTGTAACTTTCGACGAGTGGGCAGATGGCAATAACCTTTTTGGTTATAAATCCGGTTTTTTCATTCAGGTACCACTCTTCGAGAAACCTGAGTCTGGAAATATCAGAAAGCTGTAATTCACGCGTAACGAGCGTGTCATAATTTTCATAGGGTGCGTAAGACCGCTGCAGGGTGAGTAATTCAGTTCTGACGCTCCTGTCCTTCAACTCGGCAACAGTCATTTGCTTATTGCTCATCACATCGAAGATTTTCAACTTCCCGGCATTAGCCGTATTGATAATGGATTGGATCAACTTCTCCCGTTTCGGTCCATCGAGATTCTGAACCCACCATTCCAGATCTACTTCCGGCGTTTTTATGGTAACATCATACTGAATGCGTTCGGTGAGTATGTCGCCTTTCTTACCTCCACAAGAGATCAATAAGGCAAATGAAATCAGGGTAATTACCGCAAAAACAAACTTTCTCATAAGACTATTTATTTAATGATTTTTTAAAATCGCCGCTTGACTGCTTTCGCAGGAAATTAAAACCCGCTATAGCAAAGCAAAGTTAACGAATTGCTGCAAAAGTGGCAAAAAAACTTCATGCCAGAAAACTGCATTGAAGTTCAGCGGTAAAACTTCCAGCATTTCTTGGCAAATTCAAGTCAGAAGTAAGCTTAATATCAATAAATTTAGTGTTTGTTCATTCTTTCGGGCCTTTGTGGCAAAATTGTGAGCGAATACTTTTTCATCTGGTTTTAACCTATACCTTTGCAGAAAATTGAGCGATAGGCATTTGAATAAAAACCATGAAACGTCCGGCAGTCACCACCTTAGCCCCGGTTGCAAAGCAGCCTCCGGACTACTTTCAGTTTCCGGGAAATTATAAGATATCGCACCGAAAATTTGCCCTCTTTACCATTCTCATTTTAACATTCATCATTTATTCAGCCGCTTTAAAAAACAGCATCCTTGTTGGTTGGGACGACGGTGAATACATCTCAAACCCTGCAATAAGCGGTGAAGGGCCAATAAATATGCCTGAAATTTTCAGCAATTTCACACTGGGCATGTATCAACCTTTGGCTGTACTTAGTTTCGCCATCAACCATAAGCTATCAGGCGACACTGCCTGGCCCTATATTCTTACCAACATCTTACTCCACCTGCTGAATACCCTGCTGGTTTTCAAACTTATGGAACGGTGGATGAAAGGCTGGTTACCGGCAGTCATTGTGGCACTTCTTTTTGCCATTCACCCTTTGCATGTTGAGTCAGTTGCCTGGATATCGGCCAGGAGTTCAGGAATTTACTCTGCGTTTTTTCTTGTTGGACTGATCATGTGGGATAAATATCTTGATGAAGGGCTGCGGTACAAATTCTATTTTTTGTCGTTACTCTTTTTAACACTGGCACTTTTCTCAAAGTCGATGGCAGCCACCTTCCCGTTGATCCTGTTTATAATGGATTATTTAAAAAGGCGTAAGTTTAGTTTCAGAGTGATCACAGAAAAACTCCCGTTTATCGCATTGTCGGTTATCTTTGGACTGGTTGCGATAAAAGCCGCCGGTTCCTTCGGCCATATCACCGTATTGGAGCAGGATTATTCCCTCTTTCAGCGGTTCTTCCTGATTTCCTATGGAGTGGCCTTCTATCTAATTAAGCTGGTAATCCCAACCAATCTTTCAGCTATTTACGCCTTTCCGGCAATTGTTAACGGAAACCTGCCAGCTTATGTCTATACCGCTGTCCTTGTTCCGCTCCTTTTGCTGGCCGGCCTGTGGTTGTCAGGCAAAAACCGGCGCGAATTTATTTTCGGGAGCCTGTTTTTCGTACTGAGTATTTCGATGGTGCTGCCGCTTTTCTGGTCGCGGATATTTATCACCGCCGACCGTTACACCTATCTTCCCTACATAGGCCTGTTTATGATCGTTGCACGATTATTCACCACTTTGTGGGAATTGCGAAGGACCTATGATAAAAGCACTTTGCGGATGTTGATTACTGCATCCATACTGGTATTCATCACGCTGAGTGCTGCCACCATCAGCCGCATCAGCATCTGGAGGGACACCCCCACCCTGCTCACCGATGTAATTGAGAAGAAACGTTCGGATGCAGATATGGCCCATGGTTATTTTTACCTGGCCAATTATTACGATGCTGCCGGCAATTCAGAAGAGGCCATGAAATACTATGATCTTTCACTGAGCAGGAACAACCATTACCTTCTGGCCCTGAACAACCGCGGCATCCTGAAAGGAAAAGCAGGTAATATAAATGATGCAATCAGCGACTTCGACAATGCAATCAGCATAAAATCAGACTATGCAGAAGCATACTACAACCGCGGGGTTGCCTTATACCAGACCGGTAACCGCGACAAAGCCTGCGAGGATTGGAACAAGGCATTACAACTGAAATTTAAACCTGCCGGTGACGCCTTAATGAGTTACTGCCTGAATAGCATAAAGCCTGATTTTAAGCAGGATACGAATCAGGTGAAACAGCAACGGAATCAATAATAAATTTTAGTACAAACGCTCCGATGAGCATGAAAATAAACAGAATTTCAAAAGCAAAACAAAACTTAAAACGCTAAAAATCACTACCATGGAACAAAAGGAAATTAACAGGTTTATCATCAACATTGAATTGTTTAAAGGCCTGAACGAAACCGAATTGCTGAAAGTTGCTTCAGCGGTTGAAATCAGAAAATTTAAGGTCGGGGATTACCTTTTTACAGAAAACAGTCCGCGCGAAGCCATTTTTATCATCTATGAAGGCGAGGTGGAACTTGTAAAAAAAACAGCCTATGGCGCCGAAACCAAACTTAGTTATTTCAGCCGTTTCGATTTTCTTGGCGAAGGTTCACTCACCGAGGAATCACCTCACAGCACCAGTGCCTGTGTAAAACACAACACGGTTACGTTTATGCTGAAGAGGAACTTTTTTGAAGAAAATGGTCCCATCGCACTGAAAATCTTTTCGAATATTTCGCGGGTTATCTCGCGGCGTATGCGACAGTCCAACGCACGCATGATCAGCTCGGCGGCTCAATACGAATCAGGTCGAACCCGCACCGAACACGACCTGCTGGGATACCGCGAAGTGCCATACGAGTATTATTATGGTATTCAAACCCTGCGCTCCCTCGAAAATTTCAACATAAGCGGAGTACAGCTCAACTTCTACCCTGTGCTGGCCGAATCGCTGGCTATGGTTAAACTGGCTGCTGCCAAGGCTAACCATGACCTGGGATTGCTCAGTAAATCGCTTTCTGACGCTATTGTACGCGCCTGCAATGAGATCATTAACGGTAAATACAGCTTCCATTTCGTGGTTGACATGATTCAGGGAGGAGCCGGCACTTCAACAAACATGAATGCCAACGAGGTAATTGCCAACCGGGCACTTGAAATCCTGGGACATGATCGCGGGCAATATGAATTCTGCCATCCCAACAATCATGTAAATCTATCGCAATCAACCAACGATGCTTATCCTACCGCCATAAAAATTGCGCTCATCCGCAGCAATGAAAAACTGATTGAGGTACTGGTGGAACTTATTGCTTCGTTCAAGACTAAAGCTGTCGAATTTTCGCATGTAATAAAAATGGGCCGCACCCAGTTGCAGGATGCCGTTCCTATGACTTTAGGCCAGGAATTTGAAGCATACAGTGTGATGCTCGAAGAAGAAATTTCGCGACTGAAGCAGAATGTACAGCTTTTCCTCGAAGTAAACATGGGCGGTACGGCCATCGGAACAGGAATCAACGCTGATCCGCGCTACAGTGGAATTGTAATTAAACATCTTCGTGAAATTACCGGTGAACCGGTAGTCTTGGCCACCAACCTTGTTGAAGCAACACAGGATACCGGGGCATTTATCATGTATTCATCGGCCGTTAAACGTCTGGCCGTCAAATTGTCGAAGATCTGTAACGACCTGAGGCTGCTTTCATCAGGCCCCCGTGCAGGATTTGGCGAAATCAACCTGCCCCCAATGCAGCCCGGAAGTACCATTATGCCGGGCAAGGTTAATCCTGTTATACCTGAGGTGGTTAATCAGATTGCCTTTAAAGTAATTGGCAATGACCTGACCGTTACCCTGGCTGCCGAAGCCGGACAACTGGAGCTGAATGTGATGGAGCCAATCATTGTTTACAGCCTTTTTGAATCGATCGAGATGCTCAAAAACGGCATGAACACCCTGAACCACCGATGCATAAAAGGCATTACTGCCAACGAGGAACATTGCCGCCAAATGGTTTACAACAGCATTGGATTGGTTACCGCGCTAAACCCCATTATCGGATACGAGGCTTCCAACAAACTGGCAAAAGATGCCCTTGAGGGAAACCGAAGTGTTTATGAGCTGGTGCTGGAACAAAAGCTGATGACCAGGGAAGAACTTGATGAAGCTCTTGATCCAAAAAATATGATTGCACCCAGGCATATGCCGAAACAAGGATAATTAAAGGTTTGTTTTAGCTGCTGCCATTAGCAGGTATGGACTTTTCCCTTCCCGGGGAAAGTCCATATTTTCACACAATTTATTTTAGAAGCCTCAAGGGACATAAGGATCATAAGTGTCAAACAATCAGAATAACTAAATAGTAAAGTAAGGCCTTTGAAGTCTTGTCATTGGCCTTACTTTTTGTTAAATTTGCAAAAACTGCGCATATGACCTTGAAAATCGCCCTTATTCTATCCATCATCCTGCAGTTTGGCGCTGCCATCATAGCTCTCTCATTAACAAAGCGTACCAAGACCAATATTGCATGGTGGCTGATTTCAATCGGATTTCTGCTTATGGCTATCAGGCGTGTATTTGAGCTTCTGCAGATATTGGATAAGGAAACGAGTTTTATTACCGGTATGCTCAGCACTTGGACGGGCGTACTGATTTCAATGCTGATGCTTGGTAGTCTTATTTTCATCAAGCGAATTTTCGACATTCAGAAACGAATGGATGACCTGCGCAAGGAAAATGAATCGAGGGTTTTGTCAGCTATTGTCAGAACAGAGGAAATTGAAAGACTCAATTTTTCAAAGGAACTGCACGACGGCCTGGGGCCCCTGCTCTCATCGGTAAAAATGGCTATTTCGGCAAGTGGCAGAAACACCGACCCCGCGATCAACGATGAAGTTTTGACCAATGCAGGCAAATTAATTGATGAGTCAATCATGTCGCTCAAAGAAATCTCGAACAAACTCAGCCCGCACGTCCTGAATAATTTTGGTCTTAAAAAAGCGATCAAATCATTTATATCAAGGTTGCCGATTATTGAAAATCCTGTTATAAATTTCGAAACCAACATCGGTGATAAACGGTTTCATTATAATGTCGAGGTGATTTTGTACAGGGTTATCTGTGAACTGATTTCCAATTCTTTAAAACATTCGAAAGCCAGAAACGTATATATCACACTAATGGCCGACGGGCAATCTGTTTCACTTGACTATCTTGATGATGGAATTGGATTCGATAGCGAAATTCTCGAACTGAGTGAGAAAGGAATGGGGTTTGCCAACATCCGATCAAGAATAAAGTCGCTAAACGGAACCATCGAGATTTACGCAAAACCCGATGAAGGAGTCAGGGTGAATATAAACCTCAGGCTGGTGGAAGAAAAAAAATAACAGGATTGGTCAATAAAGTTAATTCCGGAAATTCACCATGACAGAACCCATATCAGTTTTTCTTGTTGACGACCATAATTTATTCAGGGAAGGGCTTGCCTTATTGCTGGGTAAACTGCCCTATATAAAAAAGGTGATGCAGGCCTCCACTGGTGAAGAATTCCTTGAAAGGCTAACAGAAAGTGATCCGGGACTGGTTTTTATGGATATCAGCATGCCGGGGATAAACGGAATTGAAACGAGTACGAGAGCACTTAAGACCCATCCTGAGTTGAAAATTATTGCGCTGTCGATGTATGCCGATGAAGATTATTATACCCGGATGATTAATGCCGGAGCACGGGGTTTTATACTGAAAAACTCAGATATTCAGGAAGTTGAAGATTGTATACGCAATGTTGTTTCAGGGCACAACTACTTTTCACCCGAAATCCTGAATGGCATCGTGAAAAACATCAGCCGCAAGGCAATTCCCCGGAAAAACAGTGAACTTACGGAACGCGAAGAGGAAGTCCTTTTCAGGATTTGCCGGGGGCTTTCGAATCAGGAAATCGCTGATTTGCTGCACATCAGCAAACGTACCGTTGATAAACACCGTGAGAATCTGCTGCTGAAAACCGACTCAAAAAACACGGCAGGATTGGTAATGTTTGCCATCCGGAAAGGGATTGTGGAGGTTTGACCTCACTACGTTCTTATACGTATCTGTCCGCCTTTTAACGCAGCCTACCATTTACGTTTAAAGACTGTTTTCCATTTCTTATTAAGGTGATATTTTTGTAAAGACCGAAAATCCACCATTAATGAGAAACAACCTACTGATTTACCTTCTTTTATCCGGATGTATTTTTCTCAGCATCCCCGATGCCCACTCCCAATTCGCCATGGATGCCCAGTTGCGCAATCGTTTCGAAATCCGCGACGGATATCAGAAACTGCAGGCCGAGGGATCAAATCCTGCCTTTCTGGTTTCTCAGCGCACCCGGCTATCATTCAGTTTTGAGACAAAAATCCTGAAAATCAAAATTACGCCACAGGATGTTAGAATCTGGGGGGATCAGGCTGTGATGAACACAGGTGTAGGCGACAATCCTTCGCTTGACCTTTTGGAAGCCTTTGCAGAAATCAAAATCTCGAATGCTGTAAAAGTGTCCGCAGGCAGGCAGCAACTGGTTTACGACAGCAGACGCCTGCTTGGTGACCGCAACTGGAACCAGAATGGCATTGTCTATGATGCGCTGGTATTCAAATTTCTGATCAACGGCTGGAATCTCCATGCCGGTGCATCCTGGAACAATCTGAAAGATGTGCTGGCCGAAAATATCTATCCTTCAACCAGGATCAAATCGCTGAATTACCTCTGGCTGAACCGGAAATTCAACGATAATCTGAGTCTGTCACTTTTACATATTTCATCGGGAATAACCAAAACAGACACCACAAACCCGATCAACTTCAGGCACACCAGCGGACTTTACGGAGAATACAAAAACAATAACTTCAATGCCTGGGGCAATTTCTATTATCAATATGGTAAAAACCAGAAAGGCAATCAGGTTAGCGCTTATCTTATAGATGCTGATGCAGGTTATAAGTTCGGAAAGTTCACACCTGGTATTGGACTTGGGTATCTCTCAGGTAACAACAAAACAACAGGACCGGATGATACTGATCACCTATTTGATAATTTATACGGAAACAGCCATAAATTCTTCGGGTTTATGGACTACTACAGAACTTTCGCTTCCAACACCAAACAGGGCGGCCTGGCCGACTATTACCTTTGGCTTGATTACAAATTCTCAACAAAAGTGAGTATCAGGAATATAACTCATTACTTTGCCCTTGCGCAAACAAATCCGGCTACCCCAACCGATAAAGAATTAGGATATGAAAACGATTTAATCCTGAAGTATAAATTCAGCGAATGGGGTGACCTCGAAAGCGGCTATT
>JBBQBC010000045.1:0-20842 GCA_038317155.1 Bacteroidales bacterium | reverse complement strand
ATGTTGATAAGGGCCCAAGGTCTGAGATTTTTGATTTATCAATATTTAACCGACGCAGTTTGCCAAGTTTACCAACTGGTGTCAGGTCAGTTAAAACAACTCCGGAAAGTTCAAGTAATTCAAGTTTCTGGAGCGCTTCTATTCCTTCCAGGGAAAGCACAGAAGACTGATTCATACGCAGTTCTATTAAATTCTCAAGACCAGTAATTGCTGTAATATTATCAACCAGCGTTTTTGAAATGTCGAGGGATTCAAGTTTGTCAAAATTGGCGACCGGACTCAGGTCGGTTACAGAAGTTGAAGAGATATCGAGGTGAAGCAGACTGGAACTGTATTGCAAAGGCTGCAATGAAACAATCTGACTTGATGAAGCGACCAGTGTTTCCAGTTTCGACAGGTTTCTGATCGGCTCAAGAGTTGAAACACCAGATCCTGAAATTATCAGGTGTTTTAGCGATCGCAAAGCACTGAGCGGCTCAAGATCAAAAATCAACTTATTGCCAGAAATATCTACCCTTTCAGTCCGGAGAATTCTGCGGATTTCAGCAAAAACCGGACCTGTATCTAATTTTATTGTCCTTGCAGATGCAGTTGAATCAGTCTCTGAAAGTCCTTCAGGAATAACCTGAATAAAATCCTTCCCAACCGCTGTAATATTTCCCAAAAACAATGAATCTGCAACCAGTGTTTTAGCAGCGAAATACTTCCGCCATTGCTGATCAAGACTATTCCACCATGAAATCAGCTCTTCTTCTTCCCCTGACCGGGTTGTATAGATACTTGCAATTTTTAGCTCACGTTTAGCATCATCCAGATTAATCTCAATGAACCTTGGTTTATTATCATTCACCTGTTTCCCTTCCAGCGTAGTACCTTTAAGGTTGCGACTGGCTTTTACTTTGAAGAATACCTCCCCTTTTTCATTTACTTCCTGGGTAATTTCTTCTACCGTATATTTAAACACGACATCGGTGAAAAAGAAATCGATATCCTTAAGATAAGCCTGTACATCTTTGTTGGTAACAACATCGCGCTTTTCAACAAGGTCATCCTCAATCTGTACTTTCGAATCCTTGAAAAATTTCAGATACGACTGGTTTATAATGATGTCTTTATCCTTGTATTCTGATTTATTACTGCCCAGGGTATTAAAGGCAAACTCCATAAAGGAAACCAATTGAGCAGCCTGCTTTTTATAGGCAACCGCGTCTTCTTCAGAAAGGTTTGCCACTGCCTGCACTGCAGGTTTTACAACAGGGTTCTGCGCCTTTACAAAGCAGACAGAGAAAACGATGCCGAACAAAGTTACTATAGCAATTATCTTTTTACTCATGGTAAAGGTATTTTAACAAAAGATCTTTATCATCATTATTCAATTTCAATAAACTTGAAATCAGCCAGCCGGCATTGGTGCCCGGGCGATTAAACTCGGAAAGCTCAAAATACCAGCCTGGTATCTGAAAAAAGTGGAATTTAACAGTGCTAACAGATTTAAAGAGCAGGTTACCTTTCTTAAATTCATAAAGAAACAGGGTCAGGTAGTCAGGATGATACTCTTTGGCAGTATATTGTTCCACATATTCTTTGTCTTTAAACACCCTGATCAGATTCATAAAATCTACTTCGTGACTCAACGGATGCAGAAAATGCTGATCATCAGTACTCTGGTTATGGAAAAAGTCATGAAATTGTTGGAAATAAACATTCGTAATAACCCATTTATAACCCTGGTTCTCTTCTTCAAGTTTCAGATAAAGGGTTACCGGTTCTTCTTTACCCTGATAAATAAATTTTGTGGTTACTTCGGCAAACCATTGCCCTTCATGAAAATTCAGAAAACCAGGCGAAGCAGGATTCAGCACGGCATTAATAAATGAATTTTTCAAAGGGTCAGTCAGCGAGGCGTTTTGATTATCAAAAAGAATGTTCAGATATTTCTTCCGTAAATCAGGGCTGCGATAATCTTTATCGCCGGGATAATACCTGTTCCCACTGGTGCTTTCCTCGGCGTTGAACCGCCTGAAAAACTGATTGACCTGTTTGGTCTGCGCATTCAGAATGCTTTCATCGCCAAGCAATGAATTGAATGATTGTGCATCAAGACTAACAGCAAGCAGGAGTGAAAAAACCAAAAAAATCCAAAACTTTCTTATCATTGAATAAACGGTTAGTCAGAGAATAGGCTCTTAAAAAAAAATGTACTATTAAAATACGGCTGCATTCTTGTATTGTAAGAATGCAGCCGGCAAAAGAATCATGAATTGTAATTATTCACCTGGTTTTGTTTCAGTTACCCTGATATCGCCAAGCAATACATCCCAGAAACCAATAATTCTACCGGAAATCTGGGTCGTTTTCCGCTCAACATAAACCGTCACATCTTTTTTTGTAACATCCACGTATTTCAGGCCTTCTTTGGTCGTTCCTTCAAAACGCTGGTAAATCGTAATCACACCCACATACCGGCCATCTGGTTGCCTCTCCAGATCGCTGATATACTGAATGTTATACCATTGAATATTGACTTTATCGTAATTCAGTGCCATCAGTCTTTCAAGATATTCGCGAACCCCGAAATAGTTTACCTCTTCACGATTAATGGAGGAAACACCCATTAAGGCACCATCGGCAAACAGTTCAAGTGTGCGTTCAATTACGCGGTTTGCTTCTGACCAGGGAGTATCTTTATTACCTACAATACTGATATACTTACTAAGGTCACGGACTTTTTCAAGAGCTAAAGAATCAATGGCCTGCTTGCGCGAAGGGCTTATCTCGTCCTGAGCCATGAGGCTGCTTCCGGAGATAATAATAACCAGAACTGCCAGTATTGATTTAACTTTTATCATGTTTTTTATTTTTTAATGAGTTCGAGTTCTTTTATCTTTCCATTCGCATCAAAGACTGCATTCAGCACCTTATTAGGTGATTTTTTCTGGTCTTTAATAAAATCGAGGTACTTCTTTATAGTGGTAGGACGATCATAATCCTTTGTTTCACCTTCCCTGCTTATCAGAATTAATACCGGAATATCCTCATTTGCAAAGCTCATCAAGGCTTCCCTTATTTTCATATTTGCAGTACTGACATCACCGGCATTACCAACAGCATCCAGCGAAAGATTGATATTTCTGTATTGACCACCTTCACGCATTTCACGTTCCTTCGCTTCCTTTTCGCGTTGCATACGTTCTTCCTCTTTTTTCCTTTCGAGTACAGACCTTTCTTTAGCCAGTTTTTCTTCAGCCTGAACAATAAGATCTTTTATCTCCTGATTGTCAAGGTTTAATCGTTTAACTGCGGCAAGTTTAAATTCCTTTTCTTCAAGGGTCATCCGGCCATCATCATTAATAATTGCCATCAGATCCGCTTTTGCTTTGGCGGTTTTTTCTGCAAGCTCCTGAGCTGCTTTCTTTTTAGCCAACTTTTTCTGGCTGGTACAAGAACCTAATCCCGCTCCAAGTGAAATCACCAGCAACATCATTGCTGCCAATCTAAGCCTGCTTTGAAACCAGGCTGCATTCATTAACCTTTTTTTCATCATTGTTTTGGGTTATTTTTGATTTATAACTTAGAATCACTACAAATAGTATGCAAAATTCTAAAACATCAGGAAATTCCTCAATCAAAACAGAAATTCCATTGTATGCAAATATAAGTCATATTCATTGCACCCGGTATCGATTGGCCCAAGAGTTCTTAACAATGTAATGTGTAAATCTTTTCCCGGACACCATCCGAGATTTATCAGAAAAATAACGGCAAAAAAAAAATCCCTGCAAAGCAGGGATCGAAAACTGTACCCGAGGCCGGACTCGAACCGGCACGGCCGCGATGGCCAAAGGATTTTAAGTCCTTCGTGTCTACCATTCCACCACTCGGGCATCCATTTCATGCAAAAAAAAAACCCCGTTTTACCGGGGTTCGAGCGAAAGACGGGACTCGAACCCGCGACCCCGACCTTGGCAAGGTCGTGCTCTACCAACTGAGCTACTTTCGCTTATCGCTTTAGCGGGTGCAAATATACGACCTGATTTCAATCTGCCAAATTAATTTTACGATTTTTTCAAAAGTTTTTTAATTTCATTCAACTTCATGAGCGCTTCAACCGGGGTAAGTGTATTAATATCAGTATCAAGTATGTCTTCCCGAATTTGCTCCAACAGAGGATCATTGAGTTGAATAAAACTCAGTTGAAAAGGATCAGTTCCATGCTTTGAGGTCTTTTTCCTGCCCTGAGCACTTTGCAACTGACCACCACCATGCGTTTTTTCAAGTGTTGCAAGTAATTCATTGGCGCGTTCCAGCAATGATTGTGGCATTCCTGCCATTCTGGCAACATGTATCCCAAAACTGTGTTCACTACCCCCCGGTTCAAGCTTGCGCATGAAGATGACCTTATTACCGGCTTCCTTTACCGAAATATGATAATTCTTTATACGGTGCATCGTTGCAGCCATTTCATTCAACTCATGATAATGGGTTGCAAAGAGTACTTTAGGCCTGAAAAGCGGGTGCTGATGCAGGAATTCAGCAATGGCCCAGGCAATGCTGATTCCATCGTACGTGCTCGTTCCCCGGCCAATTTCATCAAGTAAAATCAGGCTCCGGTTTGAAATGTTGTTGAGGATGCTGGCTGTTTCATTCATCTCAACCATAAAAGTAGATTCGCCTGATGAGATGTTATCTGAAGCTCCAACCCTGGTAAAGATTTTATCCACAAGACCAATCTGAGCTGAGTCGGCCGGCACAAAACTTCCTGCCTGCGCCATTAAAACTATCAAAGCCGTTTGTCTCAACAACGCTGATTTACCCGACATATTCGGTCCGGTAATAATTATTATCTGTTGTTCCTGGTCGTCCAGAAAAACATCGTTGGAAATATATTTCTCACCGGTTGCAAGATTCTTTTCAATTACCGGATGACGTCCGCCGTTAATCCTCAATTCGAATCCATCGTTGATTTCAGGCCTGCTGTAATTATTCTGAATAGAAACCATGGCGAAGGAGAGCAGGCAGTCGAGTTTTGCAATAATAAAGGCATTTGCCTGAACAGGGCTGATATAATCGTTGAGGCTCAATACCAGATCGTTGTATAGTCCCGTTTCGAGCTCGAGCATGCGTTCTTCAGCATTCAGAATCTTTTCTTCATAGCTTTTAAGTTCCGGGGTAATGTATCTTTCGCAGTTCACCAGTGTCTGCTTACGATCCCATTCAGGCGGAACTTTATCTTTGTGTGTATTCGTAACTTCCAGGTAATAACCGAAGACATTGTTATAGGCAATTTTGAGGGACGGAATTCCGGTGCGTTCCGATTCCCTTTGCTGAAGTTTTATCAGATAATTTTTGCCCGAATGGGCAAGATCGCGGATTTCGTCTAACTCTTCCGATATTCCCTTCGCAATAACGTTGCCTTTACTCACTGCAACCGGAGGATCAGGATTAATCTGCTTTTCAATTTTTTCAGTCATCAAAGCACAGGGATTCAACTGATCAGCCATTAGTTGCATAGAAGGTATGCCCGATGCAATGCATAAATCACGCACAGGCCCGATTGTCTGGAGTGCCCGCTTCAACTGAATTACTTCCCTTGGATTGATGCGGCCGGTAGCAACTTTTGAGACTATCCTTTCCAGATCGCCGATCATTCTGATCTGTTGCCTGATATTTTCAGCAACAGTTCCATTTTTAACAAAAAACTCAACCGCATCAAGTCTTTCATTTACCGGAAGCTTGTCTTTCAAAGGCATTATAAGCCATCGGCGCATTAGTCTCGAACCCATAGGCGAAATTGTCTGATCAAGAACTCTTATAAGAGTAGCTGCCTCATCATTCACCGATCCAAGGATTTCGAGATTCCGGATAGTGAACTTATCGAGCCACACATGATGATCTTCCTCTATGCGCGACAACTGACAAATGTGCCCCACTTTATCGTGCTGTGTTTCGGCAAGGTAGTGCAGGGCAGCACCAGCAGCAATAATGCCATTGGTCATGTCACTGACTCCGAACCCTTTCAGCGAAACTGTGTTGAAATGCTTTAGCAGGAGATCATGACCAAAATCGGTTGTAAATACCCAGTCTTCAAAGGTATTTATATAGAATTTTTCACCGAAAAGACTTTGGAATTCATTCCGTTTTGATTTCTGGATAATGACTTCGCTGGGTTTAAAAGTCTGCAGCAGCTTATCGAGGTAATCATTGTTGCCCTGTGCCACCAGAAATTCACCGGTTGAAATATCCAGAAAAGCCACTCCACTTGATTTTGGAAGCAAATGAACGCTGGCCAGAAAGTTATTCTGTTTATTCTCAAGTACCTTATCATTATAAGAAACACCAGGAGTAACCAATTCGGTAACCCCTCTCTTTACAATCTTTTTGGTCAGTTTCGGATCTTCAAGCTGGTCGCAGATTGCAACACGGTGCCCGGCTCTCACCAATTTGGGCAAATAAGTATCAAGCGCATGATGCGGAAACCCGGCCAACTCAATATAGGCAGCAGCGCCGTTTGCTCTACGGGTAAGCACAATTCCAAGAATATCGGAGGTTGTTATTTCGTCCTGACCGAATGTTTCATAAAAAACACCAACCCTGAACAACAGCAATGCATCCGGGTATTTTGCCTTGATGGCGTTATACTGCTTCATCAGCGGTGTTTCAACTACTTCGCCTGTAACTTTTGTCAATTGAATCTTATTTGATTGAAAGCAAAAATAGGCAGATTCGGGAAAATTCCAGCTAAAAATATTTTGAAACAGAGTTATTACCTTTACAGCCTGAAAATCCTGATGAAAAATGAAAAAACTGGCAACTGAAGAAATTATCCGGTTAAGCATACCCGAATTTAAAGATGCGGAAAAGATTCCACTGGTTGTTGTGCTCGATAACATCAGAAGCCAGCATAACATTGGTTCAGTCTTCAGAACAGCGGATGCTTTCAGAATTGAGGCAGTTCATTTATGTGGAATTACTGCCACACCGCCCAACCGTGAAATACATAAATCAGCTCTCGGTGCAACAGAGTCGGTAGATTGGAAATATTTTGCAACGACAGCAGCATCTGTCAGTGAGTTAAAGTCATCGGGTTACACGACAATAGCTGTTGAGCAGGCTTTAGGAAGTGTCATGATCGACAAATTCATCCCTGATCCCGATAAAAAATACGCCATAATATTTGGAAATGAGGTACATGGAGTACAAGATGATGTAATTAATTCATCAGATATATGTCTTGAAATACCGCAAAGCGGAACCAAACATTCACTGAATGTATCCGTTTCTGCCGGGATTGTGATCTGGGATTTTTTTGTAAAAATGAAAGGATTAACTATTCCAAATCGATAGGCATAGCCATCAATACGTCATTATACTGATATTTAACTACTTACAAAGAAATTAAATTTTACTTAATCATGGAGTATCATATAATCAAGAAAAAACGATAATATTCTGTAGATTGTAATTTAAAAAAAAGTAAAAGAAATATTGAATTCCCAGTTTTAAAGCATCAGGTAAAAAAAACAATCTGTCATATTTTTAAGTAAAAAAAACATTTATTTAGTATTTCAGGGCTTTTTTGTTTTGAAAATAACTAAATCTACCCTATATTTGCCAAAACTTTAAAGAAACCTGACATTTTGAACTAATAAAACAACCAAAAACCGATAATCATTAAATTAAAAAGTATGAAAAAATTAAGCTACAAATCGCTTCTGCTGCTTCTCATCCTTATGTTTGGAATTTCGCCGGCATTTGTTTCAGGACAGGAAACCACAAAGGAGAATAACGCACCAAAATCTACATTTGACAAGCATTTCTTCCTGCAGGCTAGTGGGGGTATGTCACAATTTTACGGTGACCTGAACAAAAATGAGTTCTTTAACCTAAGAACAAATTTAGTTTATGGTTTTGGCCTTGGCTATCAATTCTCACCTGTGATCGGATTACGTGGCACCTTCAACAATGGATGGGTTGTCAGTACATTTGATAAAGATTCACTCAGGTTGTCTTCCAGTGTTTGGGATGCCCAGCTCAATCTGACGGTTAGTCTTACCAATCTGCTTTTCGGCTACAAACCCGAACGGTTTCTCAACGTATATGCATTTACAGGGGGAGTTTATTCCACCTATTCGTCAATCCTCTATTTCAACAATGGAACTGTACAACGCGATGATGATAACGTAATTGACAGGTTCGGCCCCAGCGCTGACCCGCCAAAGGATAAAGCAGCGACAGCTTTTGGCCTGCCTCTGGGTGTTGGTCTGAATATGCGCCTTGCCGAAAAATGGGATCTCAACCTTGAATACAATCAGCGATACACTTTCAAAGATGACATGGATATCACTGAAAAAAATAAAAATGATGTATATGCCACCTTGATGTTGGGCGTAACCTACAAATTTATACCAAGTGCCAACCTTAAATCAATGGCAAAGAATTACAACCTTGTTAAATACGAAACCACGCCTGATCCTCTTGTAAAAGTAGGTGATACAGTTTGTGTAAACGTAAAGGTTGTTTTCCCGGAAAAATATTTCGCAAAGAAAGCTGCGATGAATTTCCAACCTGAAATTAAATATGCCGGTACAACCCGCAAACTGAAACCTGTTAATTTCCAGGGCGAAAGTGTAAATGGTGACGGTATCGTTATTAATTACAAGACTGGCGGGTCATACACTTATGTTGACTGCATTCCTTACGAGCCTGGCATGAATGCTTCAGAACTCGTGGTTTCTCCAACTCTTTATGAGCCAAAAGAACCTGTTGTCATGAATGCAACTCCTGAGCAAATCGGAGCTAAGTATAAAGTTATTGACCTTCCTGAACGTAAACTTGCTGATGGTGTAATTATCACAGGAACAAGAGTTATGCATGACGAAGACCTTATTTTAGCAGATCATGGTTACGTAAAAGAAACCATCATTAGTAAAGATGCTAAAATTTACTTCAAAGTAAATATGTACAATCTGAACTGGAATCTTCCGCTTAACCGCAGCAATATGGTTCAGCAGAAACTCGACGAACTCGCTGGTTTCATCAAACAAGGTTATACCATCCGTGATATTGACATCAATGCATGGGCATCACCTGAAGGTGAAGAAAGCTACAATCAGGGTTTATCTGAGCGTCGTGCCCAGGCAGGTAAGAAACAGTTGGTAGATATGTTCAAGAAAATGGCTAAAGAAAAGAATCCGGTTATCAATATACCAGATCCGGAAGCTTCTATAAAGTTCAATTCTTATGCAAATGGTGAAGACTGGAACGGATTTATGCAGGCTGTCGAAGGTTCAAATATTGCAGACAAACGCATCATTATGAATGTCGTAAATTCACAAAGTGATGTTGCAAAACGCGAGCAGGAAATCCGCAATATGTCTGTTGTTTACAAAGAAATCGAAGACGAAATTCTACCTCCACTTCGCAGGGTTGAAATCAAGGTTAACTGCTTTGAACCTAAGAAAACAGATGAGCAAATTGCTACTCTTGCCGTTAGTGATCCTACAAAACTCGATGAGAAAGAGTTGCTTTATGCTGCAACATTAACCAAGGACAATGATACCAAACTTCGTATCTACAATACTGCAACGACTCAGTTTGCCAGCAGTTACAAAGGCTATAACAACACCGCAGTGCTGGAAATGGAAAATGGCAAACTTGGTGAAGCTGCATCGCATCTTGCTAAAGCTGACCAGATGGAGCCTAACAACAAAGCTGTTGTTAACAATCTCGGAGCTCTTTCTTCAAAGAAGGGTGACTATAAGAATGCAATTGCCCAGTATGGTAAAGCTAAGACTCTTGGAGCCGATGTTAACTATAACATGGGTATTGCCGAATTGGCCATGAATCACTATGATAAGTCACTCAGCATGATTGGAAGCAAAAAATGCAACAGCAATGTTGCGCTTGCACAGATCATGACAGGTAAGTATTCAGAAGCTACTACCTCATTGAAATGCGCTCCTGAATCAGCTCATAATTACTATCTGCTGGCTGTTGCCGCTGCCCGTACTGCTGATGTAAAATCAATGATTGACAATCTGACCAAAGCAATTGCCAAAGATCCTACACTGAAGGCTCAGGCTGCCGAGGATAGAGAATTTATCAAATTCTTCAGCAATCCCGAATTCATGGCACTGGTAAAATAATCAGCGTCAGTTAATATTCTAAAAGAGGCTTCACAAAAGTGAAGCCTCTTTTTTTTCATTGTTGTTTGATGAAAAATTCACAACTTGCCTGTAACCCTTGTTAATATTTAGGGTCTTGAAATTTCTTTAAATGCTTGTAATGAATACTTTATCTGGCTATTTAGAGATTGTTGAAAAACTCAATAAAAACGACTCCCTTTTTTACGTTACGGTGCTCTGCATGAGAAACTACAGAAAATACTAAGTTATTCAGCAGGCTTTATTTAGGGTGTGCTAAATAGCTCAAAAAAGACGACACCCTTTTACATTACGGTGCTCTGCACCTGCCTGCTTGACGCAGTCAGGCAGGCCTTAAAATCCTCTTATTCTGCGATTTACACCCAATGTTTTGCCACTCCTGTCTGCCTGGAAGCCAGGCGTTCAGGCAGGCTGTGGCTCTAACTGATAAAAAGCTGTGTAATTCACAAACCAGATGCACGGTTTTATGATGTTATTACTCTTTTTCCATGCGCCTGATTCTCCTTTTCACCATGTAGTAGTTTTATTTTGAAGTATATAGATATTATTCAGCAGAACCTATTTAATCCCGAAACTGCTGCACTTCCTAAACCGGAGATTACACCTGCATTCTATCAATACCATGTTAGGTTGAAACCCGAAAATCCTGAAAGAGTCTGCTCCGATGAAATCGGAGGAAGTAGTAAAATTTAGCCTAACAATATTGGCTTCTTTTTTAGCTAACAATCCATCATCCTATTCACCCGACAACCTTTATCTGAATGCTATTTTATTGAGATAGAACACGTTCTTATTGTTTCTATCGTTCTGGTAGCTGTTGCGTATATTCTGATAACCATAAACAAGGAAATAATTGCCATACCAATTGACAATATTGCTGTTGGAATCGGTATAGATTTTATCGCGGGTACTGAGCGGAGCTATGTCAGCATAAGAAATACTACCTGTTGCGGTACCATCGGGCAGCATTTTTGAGGCAATTTTGGCATCGTAGGTATAGGAAAGTACCAGTCCATCCGGATCCTCCCATGACAGAACTTTTTGCCGGAGGTTTTGTGCGATCATATCGCGTAATTCAAGGTCGTTGTTCCACTTCATCACACCTGTTGAGTCGAACCCGGCAATAAAAGTAGTCAGATACCTGTAACCTTCAAATACAGAGTACGTTGATGGATACGGCCGGCCATAATAATCATAAACCATAGTTGTAACTGTTCTGTATTCAGGAAAATAGGCTTCCGCAATGAAAACAAAGTTGTCTTTCCATTTGAATACATCATGTGCAAGCAGGTCATGGTCAATTGTAATTTCCCTGCCTCCCTTTTCTGCCCTGCTATTACCCTTCCTGACATTCAGATCGGATGGTCTGCGCAGATACCGATAGAAATTCTGGAAGTCGGAGAACTCATAGAAGGTAGTATTTACCTGGATGTTGTTTTGAATTAGAATTGAAAAGAAACCTGTTGAAGCTACTCCTGTAGATTCGTATCCGTTAATAATCCGGGTACGGCTGCTTCTTCCATAGGATCCAATAACAAGGTCTGTTTCCGGATTGATTTTATAAGCGAAAGCAGTATTAATCAAACTATTATCATCAAATTTACCCAATTTTAGTTCACTTATCTTCTGCCCCAGATTGTCAGTTTTGACAAGATAATATGCCCTTTTACGAGCTGACCCGGTAGTTCTGAGAATAGTAGAAACCAATCCTGTCTCTTTATCTATATTCATAGATTCGATAACGACACTTCCTTCAACATCCTGATTGGTTGAGGTAATAACTCCGGATTTAAAATCATAACGAATTAAAAGTGACTGATCGTTTCTTGTATTGAGACCGGCCAGCGCGAAATTGTTGCAAATTCCAAAGTGCGATAACTCCGATTTTTCAGGAACAGTAAAACTGTTTTCACGTAAAGTAGTATCCTTAACATTTACATCAATAATCCGAAGATTATCCGGACCACTGCTCTTTTGAGAAAACCAGAAACCAATCAGGTGGTTATCTGCAAACAGTGCTTCTGCCAATGTAAATCCTTTGGGAAGAGCAACCGATCTCCGCCATACTTCCTTCAGATTATGGTCAAGAAATGCAGTAATCCACAACATCTTGCCTGACTCATCCGTATCTGAGCTCAGGTAAATGATCATTGCGCCGTTTTCATCACAGGGAACAACCTTATATATTTCCGTGTCGTCTTTAACAGGAATCTCTAGTCTTACAGGTCTGTTAACCTGAGCGATCAAAGTAAATGATGAGGAAACTAACAGCATCAATAGCAGAAAACAGGTCCTGGAACGCATCATAATTTATAACAGGTATAAAGTGTAAAGTTACAAATTAACCGAAGCCGCCGTATGTACAAAATACAAAAGGCAACCAAAACAGGTTGCCTCTGTGCAGCAAATTTCATGCTGAAATTGTGAATGACGTCCGGGTTTATTTCACTTCTTCGAAGTCAACATCGGTTACTTCCTGATCGGGAGTTGTCTTATTTTCTTTTGAATCGCCAGAAGCGTCCTGTGGCTGACCATCTCCTGGCTGGCCCTCCTGCGGCTGAGTTGCTTTGTACATCTCTTCACTGGCTACCTGCCATGCAGCATTCAAGGCTGCAAGTGAAGCGTCAATTGCGAAAAAATCGCGATTTTTATGTGCTTCTTTTAAGTCGTTAAAAGCCTTTTCAATAGGAACTTTTTTGTCTGCCGGAAGCTTGTCGCCATATTCCTTCAATTGCTTTTCGGTCTGGAAAATCATCGCGTCGGCACTGTTGATTTTATCAACTTCTTCTTTGGATTTGCGGTCGGACTCAGCATTTATTTCAGCTTCTTCCTTCATACGCTTGATTTCGGCTTCAGAAAGCCCGGACGAAGCTTCAATTCGAATCTGCTGTGATTTTCCGGTACCTTTATCTTTTGCAGAAACGTTTAGAATACCATTGGCATCAATGTCGAAAGTAACTTCGACCTGAGGAATACCACGGGGAGCAGGTGGAATTCCATCCAGGTGGAAACGTCCGATGCTCTTATTGTCACGAGCCATTGGGCGTTCACCCTGCAGCACATGGATTTCAACTGATGGCTGACTGTCACTGGCTGTTGAGAATACTTCCGATTTCCTGGTGGGAATGGTAGTATTTGATTCAATCAGTTTTGTCATAACTCCACCCAAAGTCTCAATTCCCAGTGAAAGCGGTGTAACATCCAGCAGCAAAACATCTTTCACTTCACCGGTAAGGACACCTCCCTGAATAGCAGCGCCAACTGCAACCACTTCATCAGGATTCACACCCTTTGATGGTGATTTTCCAAAAAAGTCCTCAACAATCTTTTGAACTGCAGGAATACGGGTAGAACCCCCAACAAGAATTACTTCATCAATATCAGTTACAGTAAGACCTGCATCTTTTAAAGCCTGTTTGCAGGGCTCGATGGTTGATCGTAGTAATGCATCGTTGAGTTGTTCGAATTTAGCACGGCTAAGGGTACGAACAAGGTGTTTTGGAATTCCGTCAACAGGCATAATGTAAGGCAGGTTGATTTCAGTTGAGGTAGAACTTGAAAGCTCAATCTTAGCTTTCTCAGCAGCTTCCTTCAAACGCTGAAGCGCCATAGGGTCTTTCCTGAGGTCAATTCCTTCGTCATTCTTAAACTCATCTGCAAGCCAATCGATGATCTTGTGGTCAAAGTCATCACCACCAAGGTGGGTATCTCCGTTGGTTGATTTAACTTCGAAAACGCCTTCCCCCAGTTCAAGAATAGATATATCAAAGGTTCCACCTCCAAGGTCAAAAACAGCAACCTTCAGATCATGGCTCTTTTTGTCGAGTCCATAGGCAAGTGCGGCTGCAGTAGGCTCATTAATAATACGTTTAACAACAAGACCTGCAATTTCACCGGCTTCTTTGGTTGCCTGCCTTTGCGAGTCGCTGAAGTAAGCAGGAACAGTGATGACTGCTTCTGTAACCGTTTGACCAAGATAATCTTCTGCCGTTTTCTTCATTTTTTGAAGAACAATAGCAGAAATTTCCTGTGGTGAATACAACCGGTCATCAATTTTTACACGTGATGTATTGTTATCGCCCTTAACAACTTTGTAAGGAACGCGGTTAGTTTCTTTTGTAACCCTGTCGAAGGTTTCACCCATAAACCTCTTTATGGAATAAACTGTCCTTTCCGGATTTGTGATTGCCTGTCTTTTGGCAGGATCACCCACTTTGCGTTCACCATTATCGGTAAAAGCAACTATTGAAGGAGTTGTGCGACGACCTTCGCTGTTGGGAATAACTACCGGCTCATTGCCTTCCATAACGGCTACGCATGAATTAGTAGTTCCAAGGTCAATTCCAATTATTTTGCCCATTTGATTCGGATTTAATGTTTTGTATTTCTTTGGACCCACTTAGTCAATGATTATGCCAACAATAACCCCCAACACATTGGGTTTGACGATTTGGCAACACTTATTGAGCCTAAAACATTAATAAACAGATTGATAGTAACGACACCCATAAATTACAAGGTGCTTTCAGGCAGGATAAATGACAATGGAGTTCTGACATTTCGTCAGACAACAGGCTAAATCGGTCGGAAATAAAGGCAATTAATTACCGATCTTGTTTACAAACTTAATGTTCTCTCCGATCAGCTTCTCCTCGGTACGGGTGCCAATGGGAATAGAGGCGGTTTTGGTATAACGGCATGAAAACAGACCAATGCCGTTTTGGATATTTGTATATTCAGGCTTTTCCTGAACAATTCCTGTTGAAGGTTCATTTACTTCCATATAGGTATTCAGCTCATCGCCGGCCACAGCAAAACGAAATTCCGCCCTGTCAGCCAGTCTTGAGGTCACGGAATTCTCACGATTATCGGTGTATGGAATAAGATTACAACAAATCGTATAAAAATTAAGGGGGGCATATAAAAGTTCCAGAGGTTCACCTCCCAGAACAGATCCGGATTTAACCGAACTGAAATCCCAATCAACATAACGTTGGGTGGTATCGTGGAGATTCACGACTTCATCAAACCAAAACCGGATAGAAATATTATATCTTCTTCCGTCTTTTGCTGAATTCCATTTAATCCTCTGGTTATTCTCACTGATAAAATCAATCTGTTGCAGACCAGGCCTGGGAGTTTCAATGGCAAAGTCTTTTACCAACGGGGTTTGTGACGTGATCGTTTTTCCGGTAATCTTATTCGTGACTTCAAGTGAATAGGTATATTCCTGCGCATTTATATCAGAAGGGATTTTAAAGGCTGCTTTATAAACCAATTGTTCGGGCGCATAAAATATCCCAGACTCTTTATTATAAACAGAAGTGGTATCGCAATTAAAAGTACGTGTGTTCCCATTCTTAGCTTTCTCAATGATTATGACCGAAAGGTTGTCACCATAAGAACTTGAATCAGCTATTTGAGCATAGGTATAGGCATTACCCTCACCCAGAAAGGCTTTATTGATCTTTATATAATGAATCGTATCATTCTGACTTATAAGCCCATAAACAACTGTTATATCTTTCCATTTTGCCGTTACATCAAAATCGGTTTCACACCCGGCAGTGATGGCTAACATAAAGATCGGAATAAGTAATCGGAATAAGTTACGTTTCATAGATTAAGTGGATTGGCAGTCGCTGTTAAGAGAAACAAAATTACATTAAAAATATGATCCTGAAATAAAATAGATCAAATTCATCCGCCCAGTCGTTAGTTTCCGGATAAATATACAGCATCCGGTAACATGATTTATCTATATCTTTGTAAAAAAAACAGGACGGTTATGCATACTTCTGACCGATTTGCATTCCCGGATTCCTGACAGAAACCAACAATATGGAACCACATATTTCGAAATTTGCCAATGTAACTAAAGTTACAACCCACGTTTTACAGGAAATGAAGCTAAAAGACGAGAAAATCGCCATGCTTACTGCCTACGATTTTTCGATGGCACGATTGCTTGACAAAGCCGGAATTGATGTGATTCTGGTTGGTGATTCGGCTTCGAATGTTATGGCCGGACATTCATCTACCCTTCCCATTACATTGAATGAAATGATTTATCATGCATCGTCTGTTGTTCGTGGAGTTAAAAGAGCACTTGTGATTGCCGATCTGCCTTTTGGCACATACCAGGGAAATTCGAAGGAGGCTTTGAGTTCCTCTATTCGTATCATGAAGGAGTCAGGGGCAGATGCTGTTAAAATGGAAGGCGGACGGGAAGTACTGGAATCGGTTGACCGCATTCTTTCGGCAGGCATACCGGTTATGGGACACCTTGGGCTTACTCCCCAATCCATTCACAAATTTGGCACTTATGTAGTGCGGGCAACGGAAGAAAAGGAAGCCCTGAAGCTGATTGATGACGCCCATTTGCTTGAAAAAGCAGGATGTTTCGGAATTGTACTCGAGAAAATACCTGCCAAACTGGCCGCACAGGTGAGCAGCGAAATCAAGATACCCATTATTGGTATTGGAGCCGGATCCGGAGTTGACGGACAGGTGCTGGTTTTGCATGATATGCTTGGCATCACTCAGGAGTTTTCACCCCGGTTCCTGCGTCGTTATAATAATCTGAGTGAAGAAATTCAGGGATCGGTAAGGGCCTACATTAAGGATGTGAAAGCTGTGGACTTCCCCAATGAAAGAGAGCAGTATTAGGGTAATGTCTAATGTCTAATTTCTAATTTCTAATATCTAATGTCTAACCTGCACGACTGACTAATACGATATTAATTGAGTAGCAATCATGAGTCGGTCAGGAGGGTGTCTAATTTCTAATTTCTAATTTCTAATATGTAACTCACGGTTAGATTTAGGTTGAGGTTGAGGTTGAGCCTACCTGTCTGACAGTTCAGTTTCAAAAGAGAGTTTAGTCAGACAGTCAGATAGGGTTGAGATTGGGCCTGATGTAAATATTAAGTTGTGGAATCATGCATAGGAGCTGCTTAACCTTAACCTTAGCCTTAACCTTTTCAAGGCTTCGCAAAGAAAGTTATTCTCATTCGGGCATAGAAACCCTTATTGAGGGACTAATTTTTAATGTCTAATTTCTAATTTCTAATGTCTCTAAGGTAAGTCAGGTTTAGATTTAGGTTTAGGTTTAGGTTTAGGTTTAGGTTGAGGTTGAGGATGATGTAAAAATTAAGTTGTGGAATCATGCTTAGGAGCTGCTTAACCTTAGCCTTAACCTTTACAAGACTTCATAAAGAAAGTTATTCTCATTCGGGCTATAAAAACCTTTATTGAGGGACTAATTTCTAACCTGCACGACTGACCAACACAATATTAATTGAAAAGCAATCATGATTCGGTCTGGCTGGTTTCCGGGGCATATTTTCCAATGTTTGAATCCAGATTTATTAGTTGGGATTATATGATGGTAGATATTCCCGGATATTTTTGTAGAATTTTATTTCATTTTACCGCCGAAACCGGTTTTACTGCATAGAAAATGGATAACCTGCCTGAAATACTGTTTGAAGACAACCATTTGCTGATTGTGAACAAGCGCCCCGGCGATATTGTGCAGGGTGACCGAACAGGAGATGTTCCGCTGACAGAACTGCTCAAATCCTATATAAAAGTCAAATACAATAAACCTGGTGAAGTCTTTCTAGGCTTGGTGCATCGTCTCGACCGTCCGGTGAGTGGTGCCGTTATTTTTGCCAAAACATCAAAGGCACTTACCAGAATGACTGAAATGGTAAAGGATCGGGAAATTTCCAAAACTTATTGGGCTGTCATCGACTCTTTACCCGTTCCTGCAGAATCCACCCTAATTCATTTCCTGAAAAAGAATGAATCTCAGAATAAATCATATGTCGTTAAAGAAGGTGTAAGTGGCGCGAAGAGGGCTGAATTAACATACAGGTTGATTGCTTCAGGCAAAACCTGCCAACTGATTGAAATCGATCTTATTACAGGCCGGCATCACCAGATAAGGGCTCAACTGGCAGCTATCGGATGCCATATAAAAGGTGATCTGAAATACGGTGCAAAGCGTTCAAATGCTGACGGATCCATCAGCCTCCATGCCCGTTTTCTTCAGTTTGTCCACCCGGTAACCAAAGAAACTCTCAAAATTACAGCCCCCTTGCCCAAAGGTAACGAATGGGGCTATTTTGACATTAGTTGAATACAAGCAAATAATTTACCGGCATCTACTGACAAAACCGGAAATCATTTGTTTGATTGAGGTATATTAATAAAATCTTGAGGTGAATATTCCCGGTTGGCCCTTTCTTATTATCATCATTTTATTTGCGCAGCTTTCAGCTTCAGGTCAGTATTACGATATTGGCCAGTCACCGGCATCCATTAAATGGGAAAAAATTGAAACCAAAAGCTTCAGTATTATCTATCCGGCAGATTATTTTAAAGAAGCAAATAAGATTGCATTGGAATTCAGTGCAGCCAGCAGTTCAGTTGCTTCAGGTCTGAATGCCCGGCCACGTAAAACGCCGCTTGTTCTGCATACCCGTAATGCCATCTCAAATGCTTACACCATCTGGGCACCAAGGCGGATTGAAATTTTTACTACCCCACCCCAGGATATATATGCCCAGCCATGGATTCAACAACTTGCTTTGCATGAATACCGGCATATAGTTCAGTTATCCTCTTTGAACCAGGGAATTACCAAATCGCTGGGTTATTTGTTCGGGCAGCAGGCTGTGGTGGTATCAACGGGATTGTTTGTCCCTTCCTGGTTTCTCGAAGGTGACGCCGTGGCAACTGAAACTTCACTAAGCTACTCCGGCAGAGGCCGTGTACCTTCTTTTTCAATGCCACTGCATGCCCAATTGAAGGAAAAAGGCGCTTACAGCTACCCAAAAGCAAGTCTCGGTTCATATCGCGATTTTGTTCCTGATATCTACAATATAGGCTATCATATTATTGCCACTTCAAGAATGAAATATGGTCCGGATTTATGGAAGGAAGCTATGAACTCTGTCGCCAGAAAACCATGGTTGGTAACCCCTTTTAGCAAGGGATTAAAAGAAAAATCAGGACTGAATAAAAAGGGACTTTATAAAGAATCCATGACAACCTTGGGTAACTTGTGGAAAAGTAAACCGAGCCCTACAACCAAGCATATTCTGTTGTCGAAACAGCCATCCGCATATACAAATTATCTAAGCCCCCATAAAGTTAGCGATTCGACGATTATTGCATTGAAGACCTCACTGGGAAAGATTCCACAAATTGTCAGTATTGACCAGGCTGGTAAAGAAAAAGTGATACTTACGCCCGGTTACATCATGGATGAACTCATTTCATACGGCGGAGGGTTTTTATCGTGGGCCGAATTCAGACCCCATATACGTTGGGAAACAGAGAGTTACACCGACATTATTCTCTATAATCCTGAAAGTGGCAAGAAACAACGGCTCAGTTTTAAGGGCAGATTCTATTCTCCGGTTGTGAGTCCTGATGGGATTCGTGTTGCAACCATCGAATACACTGATTCGGGAGAATGCTTCCTGACGGTTATTAAAGATGGCTCAAAGGAAAGCCTGCCTATACCAGACGGAATACATGCTGCCACTCCGGCATGGTCGCCCGATGGGAAAAAATTGGTTTTCATTGCTACAGGAAACCTGGGAAAAGCAATTGCTCAAATTTCCTTAGAAAATGGGGAAACTGAATACGTCACGCCTTTTTCATTTTCGGAAATCAGCAATCCTGTGCATATCGATCATGCAATCATTTATACAGGGACTTCAGGTCAGACCAGTCAGCTAATTTCATTAAATACTGAAAACGGTCAGAGACACCTGTTAACAGATGCCATTTATGGTGCCGACCATGCATCCATCTCGGGTGACAGCCTGATTTTTAATGATTATTCTGCTGATGGTTACAGAATCGCTTTTGTTCCGCTATCGAAAATCAAAGGAATTTCAATAACTGAAGATATCAGTAACTGGCCATTGGCCGATGCACTTTCAGCACAGGAACCAACATTCAGATTCAAGGATACGCTTCCGGATACCATACTTACACGAAAGCCTTATAAAAAAGTGGAACATTTATTCGGGTTTCATAGCTGGGCACCTCTATTCGTTGACATCGGAGGTGAAACGGTGAGGCCGGGTGTTTCTGTAATGAGCCAGAACCTGTTGAGTACTATGTTTATTACTGCTGGTTATGACTACAACATGGAGGAAAAGGCCGGAATGGTTAAAGCTGATTTGGCATGGAAAGGTTGGTATCCCTTAATAAAAGGCACTGTTTCACAAGGGAAGAGGGCTTCAACGACAAATAGTATTGAAGGGCATTCGTCGAAGCGCTTTACCTGGAGTGAAACAAACCTCGATCTGAGCATTTCTCAAAACCTGAATTTCTCAAGAGGAGCTTATAACTCTGGATTATTGGGTGATGTGAGCTATAACTTCTCAAAAATCAGTCACGACATCTCAACGCCGGAAGACTTTATTAATGGAAATCTGGCCGGCATGAGTTACCGTATTTTTAATTATATGTACCTGCGGCAGGCAACCCGCGATCTGGCGCCTCGCCTTGGCTATAATTTTGAAGTCCTGTTCAAACATACCCCATTCGGGCAACTGAAAGCCGGCAATATTTATGGTTTACAGGCCCAGGTATTTTTACCCGGATTTTTCATTAATCATTCCCTGCTCCTTTATGCCGGATACCAGGAATCA
>JBBQBC010000044.1:0-20911 GCA_038317155.1 Bacteroidales bacterium | reverse complement strand
GGCAGATAGATGTCGGATCCGGCAGCTCCTGGTGTCAGCATTGCATAGAGATAGTATGAACCCGCAGGGACGCCGCCAAAGTTATAGGTTCCGGCTGAATCTATTATGATTGTGTTGAAGTAGTTGTTGCTTGCACCAAAGAGCATGACAATCCCTTGCGCTGCAGGTGCGTTACCTGCTAGTACCATTCCTGCAAGAAAATTGTTGGCAGGGGCATCACCGGCATATACCGTCAAACAATAGTTGCTTTGGCAGACCCCGGTGGTATCCCAGATGGTCAGACAGGCATTGTAAATTCCAGGCATTGAATAAGTATGAGCCGGGTTGCCTTCTGTTGATCCGGTACCGTCACCAAATAACCATTGCTGGCTGGTAAATCCGGGTACCGATGTGTTGATGAACTGGTAGCTGAGAGATGAACCTGTTGAGTCAACAGGGAAAGTAAAGAATGATGCCTGGCAACCGGGCTGTATAATATCTACCCATATCTCCTGGCAGGTCTGATCCCAGCAGTAATTCAGGGTGTCCTTAACGGTAAGGCATGCCAGGTATATTCCAGGTGCATTGTATGTGTGTACAGGGCTGACTTCAAATGATTGCACGCCATCGCCGAAATCCCAGAATGTGAAAGAATGTTCTCCTTGCGATAAATCTTCAAAATAGTAGGTGTAACCAGATGAATCAGGAATTGCTGACATCACCGCCTCACAATTGCCGCCACCGGGGAATATGGTCTGACAGCTTGTGCTGATACAACTATCGGCAGGATTTGTCGATGCTGTAGTAAGGCAGACATTGTAAATCATCCCCCACGAGGGTGGATATGTATGGCTCACCTGTTGTCCGTTAGCGGTAAATCCGTCACCAAAATCCCAGAAATAAGCGGCATCTCCGCCATTGAGCAGGTAACCGTTAAACTGATAGGTATTGCCATTGTTGTTGGTTGCATCAAAATAGTTTTGGCAGGGAGACGGTATATAAATATAGACTTCCTGGCAGGATGTATAACTGCAGGTTACACCATCAGTACCAGTGCCGGTTGTAGTAAGACAAACCGTGTAAACCTGTGCAGGGTCGGCAAAAACATGGTTCACAAACTGACCTTCAGCAGTGGTTCCGTCGCCAAAATCCCATGTCCAGGATTCAACCAGGTTGTTAGATGACCATCCTTCAAACAAATAGCCTGTACCGGTTGAATCGGGTTGATACCAGAAATAGCTTTCGCAGGGAGAAGGAATATAAATAAAGACTTCCTGACATGAGACGTAATTACAGGGTTCGCCGTATTGATCGAAGCCGGTTGTTGTAAGACAAACAGTATGAAAAGGAGTGGGATCCACAAAGGTGTGGGATACCATTTGTCCGTTGCCATAGCTGCCGTCACCAAAGTCCCAAACCCAGGATTCGATTTGGTTATTCATAGATCCACCCTCAAAAGTATATGCCAGTCCTGTCGAATCAGGATAATACCAGAAATAACTCTCGCAGGGCGAAGGAATATAATTGAAAATCTCCTGGCACGAAACGCCTGTGCATGGTTCTCCGTTTACTAAACCGGTTGTGGTAAGACATACATTGTAAACCTGCGATGGGTCAGGGAAAACATGGGTTACAACCTGACCGCTTTCTGAAGTTCCATCGCCGAAATCCCAGTTCCATGAGTCGGCTGTGCCGGACATGGTGTAGCCTTCGAATGTATAAACTGAAACAGTGCCCGATGAATCAGGATAATATGAGAAGTAATTATCACAGGGTCCGGGGATGGTGGAACCCGCCTCAACAACCATGCAGAAACTGCTGCTGCAACTGCTGTCAACGCCGCTGATGTATAGGCAGACGTTGTAAAAACCATGCGCGGCAAATGAATGTGCAGGGTTTTGTTCTGAGGATGAGCTTCCATCCCCAAAATTCCAGAACCAATTGCTGATGCCTGACCCTGGCATAACAAAACTTTCATCGAAAAAAGAGAATGTCAGCATATCATTCGGCGCAGGCACAGCTCTGAAGGATGCCACACACCCTGTTGCCGGATTCCCGCAGATTGTAAAATCAAGTGTAACCTCCTCCATGCCCGGGATTACAACAGCAGTATGACTGGCCATCATTCCATTGCAATCAGCGGTTGAAACGGTGATTATTCCCGGCATTGTACCAGGGATAAAGGGTACCTGATCCGTATAAAATCCGGTTTCATCGGTCAGTACCTGGTTGTAGTAACCGGGGTAGTTCATGCTGTCAACTGATATATACATGGTTTGACCGGCTACCGGCATTCCGGTTTCCTGGTTCATCACATGGCCATTCAGCGTCACATAGGATTGCTGGGCCACGACAATGGTCACTGCAGTAATCAGCAGAAACAGCGTAGTGAGTAGTTTTTTCATCGGGTTCATTGTTTTGGGTTTTTAATATCGGGCAATAAATAGTTTTTATACAAAGACACAATCTGACAAAAAGGTTGCCTCTGTGATTTATCTTTTTGCAAATTTCACTGTCTTCAGCACTAGTCCATCCTCAGATTTCACTGCAATCAGGTAAAATCCGGGTTTCAGGGAAGCTACGTTCAAAGTTAGTTTATTTTCCCCGCTTTGGCAGAAGTGTGTTTCGTTCTTGCATACAGACCCTGTTGAGGTGTAAACTTCAGTTAGAAGCGAGGTTTGCTTGTCAAGGTTAAAGGTAAGGTTTATGATGCCCGTGGCCGGATTTGGAAAAAGCTTTACTTCCTTCACAAGGGATTCCCCATCATCAATGCCATAAACATTGGAAGAAGCAATCATCAACTGAAGCTGCATGGCCTGATTACCAAATTCGGTAAGATTTACCGCGAGCGCTTCGCTATATTTTCCTGCAATTTCGGCCCTAAGGGTGTATGTGCCCAGAGGAATTCCAGAAAACACGAAATACCCCAATGTATCGGTATGACTTAGCGACATGATTTGGTTATCACGAAGCAGATATGTGATCCTTTCCCTTAAATCAACCGGCGAGTTGTCCACACAAACTACCTGCCCACTAATCATGCCCGGTCCACTTTCCATCTGTTGCAATGACGGCATAACCACATCGGCATCAAACAAATCATCACCCGATAGGCTAAACGGCTGTGCCTGTTGCCAGTAGGGTACATCGCCCGAATATACCGGCATATAAGCAGTGTAGGCATTTGATTCCGTGGTGAGATCGGCCTGTACCATGTATTCTCCTTCCAATACATCAAAAAAGAAATAGTAGCCATATTCCCAGAAGTTTGCCCTGGCTATTTCACTCAGGCGGTTTCCTGATTTTTTATACAACCTTACCAGGGCTGTGTCGCCAGTGAATTCAGGGTTGTTGATAGGAAAGTTTCCTGCAAATACTTGTCCACCAAGGTTGCGATAAGCTGGTGTGGTAAAAGTCTGGCAAATAGTGTCGGTACAATACCCTCCGACACCAGTTCCCCCGATGGCATGACAAACGGTGTAGGTTCCTCCCTGGGCAAATGTATATTCTACAGAAGGCAAATAGGAAGCGGTTCCGTCGCCAAAGTCCCAGTACCAGTTTGAGATGTTATCCCCTGTGGAGGTATCGGTGAACCAGTAATGGTTAATGTTTCCGGGAATGGAATCGACCTGTATGGTGAACCCGGCATGGCAAACGCTTATGCTATCGCCAACGGTAATGTAGCTACAATAAACATCCTGGCATCCGAAATAATTGCTGATGACAGCCAGGCAAACGTTGTAAATGCCGGCCTGAGGAAATGTATGTGCAGGTTCATATTCATGCGAGAATAGTGAACCATCGCCGAAATCCCAGATGAACTGATCAATCATTCCTGTAGAGAGATTTGTAAATGAAAGCGTGTTGTTTCCGGCCTGCACGTAAGAATATTCCGCATGACATTGTGTGTCAACGAGATTGACACTTTCACAAATAGTATCTTGACAAAGTGTAGAGTCATTGAAAATACTAAGGCACACCTGAAAAGTTCCCTGCGCATTCCATGTATGTAGCGGGTTTTGTTCGGTTGAGGTTGCTCCATCGCCAAAATTCCAGAGCCATGTATCTGGCGCGCCCCAGGACAAATCTGTAAAAGACACCGTTAAATCCTGTGCTTCCCAGCTAAATTGCGCCTGACAATCGTCCGGCAGAAGGTTGATCCAAACCTCAAGGCAAAAATTGCTGGTACAGGCAAGCATGGAATCAACCATGGTGAGGCAGACATTGTAAATGCCCGGTTGGTCGTATTCATGCAATGGCTCAAATTCGCTGGAGGTGGACCCATCGCCAAAATCCCAGTACCAGTAAGTTGAATAGCTGATTGGGAAGCTTAGGTTATTAAAGCCCATAAGTTGTTGATTTCCGGGAATTGGCCCGCCAATAAAGGAGGCTGTACAAGTGGCTATTTGGGTGCAAATTTGAAAATCGGCCAGTACCTGAGTTGAATCCTGGATCAAAAAATACTGGGCGATGGTTAGCTCGTTACAATCCTTTACCCACACCGTCATGGAAACCAACGAATCGTTGGGCTGCACCACCAACTGGGCCGAATAAAACCCTTCGGCATTGGAATACCCCGTTATGATAGGGATTTCCGGAAAAAAGCCAATGTACACAGCTTCCTGGGCAATAGGAAGTCCGGTTTCAGTTGAGGTAATATGCCCCTGAATTGTTACTAATTGCTGGGCCTGAACTCCGAAGGTCAGCAACAACAGCAGGCTAATAATTATTACGGTTTTTGTTTTCATGGCAAATAAATTTAAAATCGGTAAAGTAGTCCGGCCTTGATGCCAACACTTTGAGGTTTGGTTTTGTATCCCTGATAAACCGGGCGCAGGTAAGTTTTGAAAGTTGGCTCAGCCAGCAAGGTCAGTCGCTGCGAAATGTGCAGCCCAATGCCTAATCCGGCCGCAATCTGCCAGTTGGTTGAAACCCTGCCGGGATTTAATTGGTCAATGGACTGAAGATTGGCACCTTCGCGGCTAAAAATAATGCCAGGTTCTTTTGAATTCAGCATAAGCGAAAAAACAGGGCCGGCCTTCAGGTTAATGGTTAACAGGCGGTTACTGTAAATATTATAACCCACCATCAGCGGAATTTGCAGGTAAGTATAGCGGTTGGCGGTTTTGGATTCCAGATTGTGATCAATGGAATCAAATACGCCCTGAACTTCGGTATTGAATTGTATAGATCCATAATTATTCGGATCGGGACTGAATGAAACTACCTTATTAAAATAGCCGATGCTATCTAAAGAGTTGTAATTGATTAGGAACCGGCCATTGTCGTCGCTTAGGCTAATGGCAGCAGCGGTTTCAAACAACCAGGGGCCCCTGAAAGTTGAAAGGCTCAACCCAATCGCCTGGCTCTGCTTCTTATGGTTGCCTCCATAATCAATCAAATCCCACGAAGCATAAATTCCGCCGATCAATGGCAGGCTGTTCCCTTTTGAAAAAGAAGGCCGGAAGGCATTCCTGTACCTCAGTTCGAAAGCTGGGACCTCCTGAAATATTAAAAGCTCACCCGGCTGGACTTTCAGCCAGTTTTTAAAATCGTGACGGAGTTCTTCAAAGCCGGAATTGTCGGTTTTATTAATTTCCTTTGAAGGTGTTAAGAATGCGTTATTTTCGCCAGATTTAACAGCAGGAGTAATTCTTTCACCAGAGGAAATTGCGTTTTTTATTTCGGTTTTCTCTGTCCGGATTTTTATTATTTCCTTTGCCTGAGCAGACAATTCAGCCATTCTTTTTGCTGGTAAATTCTTGTTTGATTCACTTAGAACAGATTCGCGCTGAATATTTCCCGCTGCTGTTCCCGGTTTTTGGGATGCGGATGCATCTTTGTTAACGGGTAGTTCTTTTTGACTTATTTCGGTGGTTTTTGGTGAATCAGCATCCTTATTGCCGGCAAAGAACCACAGCAACACAATACCGGTGATAACTGATGCAGCAATCCCAATAACCACCAACCGACCCTGGCCTTTTGCCGGGGGCACTTTTGCCGGCCCGGTTAACGGAACAGCAGCGTCAATCCTCTCCCAAAGCTCCGGTGGAGGGGCAGGGCTGAAGTCGCCCAGTCCATCACTGAAAAGTTCGTCTATGTTTTTTCGTTCGTCTTTCATGACTTCACGCTTATATGTTGAGTGGCCATTTCGGCTTCTACCATCAGTTTGAGTTTTTTACGGGCCTTCATCAGTTGTGTTTTTGAAGTGTTTTCACTGATTTCCAGCATTTCCGCTATTTGTTGGTGTGGCAGGTTTTCAAACACATACATGTTGAAAACCAACCGGTAACCATCGGGAAGCGATTGCACCATCTGCAGTAGCCTTTCCTTTGGGATGGATGATGCAGAAAAGGATTCCGTTTCATCCTCGCTATTTGGTTCAGGGGGCTCTGCAAAACTGTTAACAAACAGGTATTTCAGATTGTCACGTCTGAAATTGATCGCCTGATTTACCACCAACCGTTTCAGCCAGCCTTCAAAAGAACCTTTAAAACCAAAGGACTCCAATTTTGCAAAGATCTTAATGAATGCCTCCTGCAGCAGGTCCTCTGCTTCGGCACGGTTGCGGGTGTAGCGAAAACAAATACCAAACAGTACCCCCGAAAATCGTTGGTACAATTCGTATTGCGCCTGCTTATTGCCTGATAAACAGTCTTTTATTAATTTGTCATCATTTCGCATTCACTCCTTTATAATAAATCAGACACAAAAATAGGGTTTGGGTTGCCTGATTGGTTGAAAATACAAAATAATTTGTAATTGAGATGGCCCTTGATTAACCCCTGGGATTTCTAAAAGGACTGGTGAAAAATTTATGCTCTTTTTATGTTTATATTTGTGGAAGAAACTTTACATAGTAATTATAATATCTGAATAAGATGAAGGAAAAAATTCTATTGACCAGTCTATTGGTGATAATCCTGATGTTTACGGCCAGAGCACAGGACACTTTTTCAATCGTTGCGCTGGATACCATTACCGGCGAAGTAGGCGGTGCGGGTGCCTCTTGTGTGGATATGAGTAATTTTCCCGGGTATGCCGATGATTTTCTGAGCGAACTTTTTCCCGGTGTAGGTGCCATCAATACACAGGCATGGTACAATGCAACCAATCAGGCCAATGCCCGTATCCGGATGAATCTTGGCGATACACCTGCCCAGATTATTCAATGGCTAATTGATCATGATGTACAAAATCAGCCTCAACTGCGGCAATATGGCATTGTCGCTTTTGTTGACGGATCGCCCCAATCAGCTGCTTACACAGGCACTGGTACCGATGATTATAAAAATCACATCACAGGTCCAAATTATTCTATCCAGGGAAATATTTTGCTCGGGCAGATTGTACTTGATTCGATGGAAGCAAGATTTTTAAGGGCGGAAGGCGATCTGGCCTGCAAACTGATGGCTGCTTTGCAAGGCGCGAAAATGGTTGGTGCTGATTCCCGCTGCACCAACAATGGCACATCTTCGCTGTTTTCGTTTGTTAAAGTATCTCAGCCTGCAGATCTTTTTGGAAGTCCGTCATTTTTGCTTTCGGTCAGAACAACTGCAGGAGCGCAAATTGAACCAATTGATTCATTACAAACTCTTTTTGATGCAGTGCATACCTGCGAAGGAACAGGGGTGGGGATTAACAACAGTTTAAAATCTGATTGCCGTATCTACCCCAACCCTTCATCCGAAAAGTTAATTGCCGAAAATATAAACGGAGGAATTTACCTGCTTGAATTGATAGATTTGACAGGCAGGCCAATAATCAGGCGAACAATAAACCAAAGGGCAGAAATAGATATTTCATTCCTGACCAATGGTATTTATCTGGTTCGTGTTTCGGATAAGAATTCCATATTTGTAAGGAAAATTGTAAAAAATTGAAGTTAGCTTGGGTCAGACAGGCTAAACGCAATTATTAAAAACTTTATAGAATATGGGTTTAGACGCAGAGACATAGAGACTCTGTGACAAAGAGACAGGGGAAATGGAGAGATAGAGACCTGGGGAAATTATTATTTGCCTCAGGAATGTAGTTCTCCTTTTGGTGGCTGAGCGCAGGCGAAGTCTGGAGAAGGTGCCGGAGGCGCCTGCCCGCCGAAACGCAGAGCAGGCAGGGATGAGGTCAAGACGAATGTCCTTCGGCATGGTTCAGCATGGTTCGACATGGTTCGACATGGTTCGACAAGAGCTCACCAACCGAGAGTTCACCAACCGGGAGTTCACCAACCGAGAGCTCACCAACCGGGAGCCTGCCTGTATGCCAACAAGGTATGTCTAAACGGAGTATTCACAGGAGACAGGCTCACCAACCGAGGCTGCATTTATTCCGGCAAGGTTCATCTAATCAGAGTCTTCTGAAAAATTGCCACTGGTCTGAGAGCCAAACAGGATTTAATCCAGAATGTTATCTCCAAATTCGGCAACAAGATATTGCGTCAGCTCACTTAAAATCCGGAGTGCATTTCCAATAGAACACTTAGTTTTCAATCCAAAGATATCATCAAAAAAATGTTTAAGATTCGCTTTAAGATGCTTAAAATCAGTTTCTGCCAGAAAAATGAACTTCAGGACCATGAAATAACCACAACAACTTTCATTGGTTTGAGACAAAAATGCGAATCAGTGATTCATAACTCTCCAGATAACTCCTTGGTTTTATTCCGCATATGCGGAACAAAATGTGAAATTAAAATTGTTCACATAAATATATATGCTATTCCATATCTTTGAAAGCGTATTCAGGAAATTTTTGAAATAGGTTTAAATTATCAGGTTTTATGCTCAACATCAGATCCATGCTTTACACGTTCAACTTTCTGCTTATTTCAGCGTTATACGCTTTGTCCATCCATGTTTATGGTCAGGATATTTCAGTGAAGATTCATCTTCGCGGTGTTTCCGAAACCAACATCAGCCTGTTGCCCCTATCAGGACCCAAACAATTCAAATCAATTACGGAGGTGAAGGGAGTAAAAAACGGCGAAACAACCACACTTCAGGTTTCAAAGGATTACCTGCCCGGTGAGTTTGTGTTGCGTTTCGATTATAAAGAAAACCCAGAAAGTACGCCTTATCCTTCCGAAAAGCATATACTGGTTGGCAGTCAATCCCTCGAATTATGGGTGCATCCCATGTTTGCCAACAATCCCGACAGCACCTGGTTCGGCAAAGACGAGAAAGAAAATGCTGCCTTTGCCCGGTTTAATGAAGAAAACAGCCAACAGAAACAGAAAATCGGCCTCCTGCAGCAGTTTCTGATGGAATACGATCAGCCAGAATCGGCGTTTTATCAGCAAGGCATAACGGAATACGATAATCGCCGTCAGGCATACAACCTTTGGCTGGATAAAAAGGCTAAGGAAGATGCTAAACTGTTTGTTTCCAGCCTTTACCGCTTTAGCTATCTGCCTGAAATTATGTTCCGCGGCAGTGAGAAAGAACGGCTACTCAGCCTGATTGCGCATTACTTCGATGGCATTGACTTTAACGACCCCATCATCATCAAAACCGCCCAGATGAACGAATGGATGAACAACTATGTGAACCTGCACGGACAAATGGCTACATCGGCAACTTTACGCGATTCGCTTATTCCTGCTGCTGCTTATAAAGCCGTTGAAAAAGCAAAGACAGGCAATCCGCTGGTTTACGGCTGGATGGTTGATTATTTCTACCGGGGATTTGAATCGAACGATATGCCACAAGGGATGAAAGTGCTTGAGCCATACCTTAATGATCCCAACTGCCTCACTACCAAGCGCATGGAAATTGAACGCAGACTAAAAGGAATGGAAGCCCTGGTAATCGGAACCAAAGCGCCTGATATCCGGTTAAAGGACAAGGATAATAGTCCTTTTGCATTATACACCTGGCAGACCCCGGCAAAGTATATGCTGGTTCTTTTCTGGTCGGCCGACTGCAGCCACTGTAAAGAAACCATTGATGCGCTGTACCCTCTCTCTCAGAAAATTGAGGTGAAGCAGAAAATGTCTGTTCTTGCCGTCAGCCTGGATGAAACGGAAACGGAAGTAAAAGCATGGCAGCAAAAAGTCAATCAGCTTCCGGAATGGAAACACCTACGGGCAGAGGAAGGCATCAACAGCAAAGTTGCCAGTGATTATTTTATTCTGGCCACGCCGGTTATGATATTACTGGATGCAAAAACCATGGAAATCAGCGCGATGCCTTCCACAATGGCAGAATTGGAGCGATTGTTGAAATAGGGTTTTTAGCTTCGTTAATCGTGACAACTTACTTGCCATTGAAAACCTCAAGTCCATCGGTTATCAATACTTCTTTGCTCCCAAAATAGCTTTTAATAGTTGGTCTTCAAACGGAATTATAATATATTTGAAAATCATTAACCATATAGGTAAATAATTTTGTATATTTGCAATGAAATTATCCTACAAGAATAAAAAGCTGGAACAATCGCTTACAGAAGACAAGAGCATAATTAAAACTTATGGAGCATTGTCCCGGAAGATAAAGCAGCGTATCGTACAGCTCAGAGCAGCTAATGAGCTATCTACAATTGCAAAAATCCCGGTGTTACGATTACATCCATACAAAGGAAACAGAACGGGTGAATGGTCAATTGACATTCAGGAGAACTGGAGAATTTGCTTTGAAATAAACCATGACCCAATACCAGTATCAGACGATGGTGGTGTTAAACTGGAACAAGTAACTGCAATTAAAATTATATCAGTTGAAGATCCTCACTAATGCAAAAGAAATCAATAATGACAGATTTAGAGGCGAAAAAATTACTTCTATCATCACCTGGCGATACCATACAGGAAACTATTGATGACATAAGTATGTCACAGGCGGAATTAGCCGAAAGATTAGGGCGTTCTATTCCCAAGCTAAACGAATTGATTAAAGGCAAGGCTCCAATTACCAAAGAAACAGCTATCAAATTAGAGTATGTTTTGGGTATCCCTGCTAGTTTCTGGCTCAACCTGGAGCGTCAATATCAGGATGAACTTCTGGAGATTGAGCAAATGGAATACCTTGAGAAGTGCTCAAAATGGGTTGCTTCTTTTCCATTGTTAAATCTTAAAAAGTTGAGGATTGTTCCTGACACTACAAAAAAGCCTGAATTAGCCAAAAGCATGCTGAAGTTTTTCAGAGTTGCTACTCCGGAACAATGGTCAAACATATATACGGGAAGTTCATTGGCGTTCAAAATAAACCTTCGACACACTGCCGAACCAGAGGCAATTTCAGTATGGCTAAGATATGGTGAATTACAGGCAGAAAAATTGACGTTAGATTCTTTCAATAGTAAAACCCTAAGGGATAGTTTGAATAGAATCCAGGACCTTTCATATACTTGCCATTATAATTGGTTAGTCGAATTACAACAAATTTGTGCAAATTGTGGATTAGCATTGGTATATACACCATGTATCTCAAAAGCCCCAATTTATGGCGCTACAAGATGGATAAAAAACAATACCTTACCTCTGATTCAATTAACAGACAGACACAAAGATTATAACGCTTTTTGGTTTAGTTTTTATCACGAATTAGCGCATATACTCTATCATGGGAAAAAAGATATTTTTATTGAGGGCCTGGATAGTATTAACCCAGATGAAGAAAAGGAAAAACAGGCTGATATTTTTGCTTCGAGAATGTTATTATCAGAAAAAGAACGAAACGAATTGTTTCAAAATTCAACCTTTAGTAAAGAGTTAGTCATCTTACTAAGTAAAAAATTTCGTAGGCATCCTGGAATTATTGTAGCCCAAATACAGAGAGAATACCCTGATTTATACAAAGATATGTGTTTGAATAGTTTGAAAACCAAGGTTATATTTTCCGAACTTATTCATTAAGCCATGTCAAAGTTCATGGAATGTGATATTGAATTATTGGCAATAACCCGATATGCAGAAACTGGCTACAGAAACGGTTCTGAAGCAGCACGGCCGTTCAATTCTAATCGATTTTGAATTTAAAAGCCGTGGAAAAGAAATAGCCGTTTGCTTGCATAAATTGAAATTTTCGTACATTTGCAATCCCTGAATAAAAAGAGGGTGTAGTTTAAAAACTACAGGGGCCTATAGCTCAGTTGGTTAGAGCACCTGACTCATAATCAGGTGGTCCCTGGTTCAAGTCCAGGTGGGCCCACAAATTACAAGCTGCCATTGGCAGCTTTTTTTATTTCATCTCCCAATACCATTCGTTTTTTTTAGCTTTGCCCCCTAACAATACATCCAGAAAACATTCCAGATGGAAAAAATTAATTTGACCGGCATCAAAAACATCATCTTCGACTTTGGACAGGTATTGTTGAATATTGACCCGGAACTCAGTGCCAAAGCCTTTACCAAGCTCGGCATCCGAAACGGGGTAGATTTCTGGGGAAGCAGAAGCAGTTCTGAAGCCTTGATAAATCTGGAAAAGGGCGTTATTTCTCCCGATGAGTTCCGTAACAGCGCGTTGGAAAAACTTGCTCAGGGCGTTACACCGCAGCAGGTTGACGATGCCTGGAATGCCCTGCTGCTTGACCTTCCTGCTGAAAGGGTCGAATTACTGAAGGCACTGGGAAATAAATACAGGCTTTTTCTACTCTCAAATACCAACCAGATTCATTATGAATGCTACATGAACCGCTTCGTGAAAGAATATGGATTCGGGCTGGGTGAATTGTTTGAGAAACGCTGGTTTTCACATCAGATCGGCCTTGTAAAACCCGACCCTGAAATATTCAGGTATGTTTTGAAGGATGCAGGATTAAAGGCAGATGAAACCCTTTTTATTGACGACACCCTGGTTCATGTGGAAGCCGCACGGAGTGTCGGAATTCATGCCTGGCATCTGTTGCCAGAAACCGATATTTGTCAGTTATTATAAAGACAAGTAGGGTTAAGAAACCTTTACTTTTTACTTTTTACTTTAGACTTTTTACTTTAGACTTTGAGCTTTGAGCTTTGAGCTTGGGACTTTGAGCTTTAAACTTTGAGCTTTCTTATAGCTTTCCTTCATTCATCAACCGGTATATAGTGGTCTTCCCAATATCCAGCTTATTTGCTACCAGGCGCACTTTATTGTCGTATTTCTGCATAAAGTGGTTGATGATTTTTTTGTTGTACTCCTCCAGGGTAGTTTCCTCATAAAGGAAATCGGCTGAGGCGCTGACAGTGCTGAAGGTTATATCTGGCTCTTCAATGGTTTCGGTATTTGTCATTACCGATGCCAGTTCCATAATGGCTTTCAACTCCCTGACGTTACCCGGGAAGTTATACTTCTGAATTTTCTCGATCGCCTTAGAACTTATTGAGAGTTTCTTCATTTTGTTTTTCTGGCAGAAATCATCCACAAAAAACCGGGCCAGCAGGGCAATGTCATTGCCTCTTTCGCGCAAGGGCGGCAGTATTATGGGCAATCCAAGCAGGCGGTAATAGAGGTCCTCGCGAAACTCGCCTTTCCTGACCAGTTCCTGCAGATTTTTGTGGGTAGCCACAATAATCCGCACATCTAGTTTTACGTTTTCATTACCTCCAACCCGTGTTACCTCCTCTTCCTGAAGCACACGGAGCAGTTTGGACTGCATATTCAGGTCCATATCGCCGATCTCATCCAGAAAAATAGTCCCCTGGTTTGCCTCTTCAAACCGGCCGATGCGGCGGTTATTGGCGCCTGTAAAAGCACCTTTTTCGTGACCAAACATCTCGCTTTCGATCAGCTCCCTTGGTATGGCTGTGACATTAACTGCCACGAACGGCTTTCTATTGCGTGCGGAAGCATGATGAATCGATTTGGCAACCAGCTCCTTACCGGTACCTGTTTCGCCATAAATGGAAACCGTAATACCGGTTCTGGAAGCCTTTTCGATAAGGGCGAAAACTTTATTGATTGCCGGGCTGTTGCCTTTAATCAGGTTATTTTTCTCATACTTGCGTCCGATTTCCTCTTCGAGGTCGGCAATTTTCTGACGCAGTTTAATGTTTTCACGGATGTTTTTGGTAATGTTCCAGAGACGTTCCTTGGTATCCTGATCCTTCAGGATATAATCATAGGCCCCTTTTTTAAGAAGTTCTATAGCGGTTGCTACATCCTGCTGTCCCGATACAATGACAACGGGCAGGTCGGGGTTAAACTCCCTGATCTGTTTTAGTACCTCCAAACCAGTCATATCCGGAAGGTTATAATCGAGCGAAACCAGGGTTGGATTCTTATACAGATTTTTAATCAGGGTCTTCCCGTCAGAAAAAATTTCCACTTCATATTCCGGATTGAGCGAAAGATGATGCGACATAATCTTGGCAAAGATGACATCATCTTCAACAATAAATATCTTAAGCGGTTCCTGGTTCATCTGAATTCTATTTTACACCGAAGTTACGGACTTTTTTTTAACTGACAACATTCCCGGAATAATGACTTTCAATGGTTTAATCCTGTTTCAGGTGATAAGTAATACTAAAGCTCCGACAGGTTGGCATATCCGGATTGTATTTCATCAAGGATTTCCAATACGTTTTTTATTGAATTGGCTGTCATAAGCCTGATCCGTAATGGCTTGAAATCAGGTAACCCACCGAAGTAACGGGAATAATGACGCCTGGTTTCCAAAACGGCTGTCATCTCGCCTTTCCATTCAGCAGAAGCCAGCAAATGGGTTTTACAAAGATCCGCTTTTTCTGCAACTCCGGGGTCGGGCAAAGTTTCCCCGGTTTTCAGATAGTGTTTTATCTGCCTGAATATCCATGGGTTACCAGTTGTCCCCCTGCCAATCATAATGCCATCTACTCCGGTCAGTGCCTTCATTTCCGCGGCTGAAGGGCCGTCAACAACATCGCCATTGCCAATTACAGGTATGATAATCCTGGGATTGCGCTTAACCTCACCAATCAGCGTCCAGTCGGCCTTGCCACTGTATAACTGGGCACGGGTCCGACCATGAATGGTCAGGGCGCTGATTCCGACATCCTGCAATTGTTCGGCTAATTGCACAATACATTTTGAACCTTCATCCCATCCCAGACGCGTTTTCACCGTAACTGGTTTCCCGGTTGCTTTTACAACAGATTCCGTAATTTTCAGCAACAGAGGAATGTCCTGTAAAAGTGCGGCGCCGCCGCCTTTGTTAACAATTTTCCGCACCGGGCATCCAAAATTGAGATCAATAAAATCAGGATCGGCCTCTTCAGCCAGCTTAGCCGCCCTAACCATGGCATCCACCTGATGGCCGAATATCTGAATGCCAATCGGCCGCTCCATTTCCTGAAAGCTGAGTTTCCGCCTGCTTTTTCCAGCATCGCGAATCAGTCCTTCCGAAGCAATAAATTCCGTAAAAACGACATCGGCACCCAGTTTTTTGCAAATCTGCCTGAACGGCGGATCAGAAATATCCTCCATCGGCGCCAGCATAATGGGAAAATCGCCTACCTCAACCGTTCCTATCTTCATTTATGCTATTTTTACGTGTTGAATTCCGGTATATTTTCACGCAAAATAACGAATTTTTATCCTGCCATGCGCTTGCAGCCCCTTTTCAGGGATCTTTCATCCGGCTCCCGGCTTTTGCTGCTGGTTTTCACCATTCTACTCTGTGGAATTTTTTCGCTTTCGCTAACCTACCTGATCTCCGTTTTGGTTTGGGGTTCTGAAGTTTTTACCACTTCCGGCGATCCCGGTGAGATGAATCTCGGATTTATGCGTTTTTCGCAGATGCTGAACCAACTGGGCTTTTTCCTGCTGCCTCCCCTGCTTTTTGCCTTGCTGAGCGAACGATCCGTTTCAGGTTTCCTGGGATTTTTCAATCCAAAAAAAGTTCATTTACTGGCAACCTTGCTGTTAATTCTGGTGGCTGGGCCCTTCATCGGTTTTCTGACCGTATGGAACGAAACACTGAGGCTCCCGGCCCAGCTTTCGGGTATCGAAGAATGGATGAAATCGCAGGAAGAAATGGCGACCCTGCTTACCGAACGGTTTCTCAATGCTCCGGGGTTTTCCACCCTGGCAATTAATCTGGTTATGATTGGATTGCTTCCGGCTCTGGGCGAGGAATTACTTTTCAGATCTTCATTCATCGGGATTCTCAAAAAGATGTTCCATGGTATTCATCTTCCAGTGCTGATTTCAGCCTTTATTTTCAGTGCATTGCACATGCAGTTTTTCGGCTTTTTGCCAAGATTTTTCCTCGGACTGGCATTCGGATACCTTTTTGTCTGGTCAGGTTCTGTATGGATTCCGGTATTGGCACATTTCATCAACAATGCCAGCGTGGTTATCGTATCCTTTCTCAACACCAGGAAACTTACAAATGTTGCGGCAGAAGACCTGGGTAGATCCGGTTCGGGCTTATGGATTGTCGCTTCAGCGATAGCCTGCCTTATGATTTTGTACTGGGTTTACCAGACAAGGGTAAAATTGGACGAATCAACAAAATATTCATCATGATTTCATGTTTCCAAGTGTGCTGAAAAAGCAAATCCTTTAAATAGAATTAATATTGAGCCTACTCCCAAAAGTCAATAAAAAAGAATAGACACCAAATCTCTAAAACACCAAATTACACAAAATATTGTATATCAATGTATTAAAATTGATTAATTTTAGTGTTTTTGTGGCACTTCGACAGGCTCAGTGCATCGCTTGGTGTCAAATAATTAGTTTTCAGAGAGGACTCAATATTCGACACTGCGCATGGCACTATGCCGCATATTTTAATACTTTTGTAGGATAAAATTCTGATTTTCATGGATCATAAACTCTATCTTCACAATACTTTAAGTCGTAAAAAAGAACTTTTTGAGCCGATTAACCCACCTCATGTGGGCATGTATGTATGCGGGCCCACTGTATATGGCGACGCCCATCTGGGCCATGCCCGCCCGGCCATTACCTTCGATCTGGTCTTTCGCTACCTCCGGCACCTGGGCTATAAGGTCCGCTATGTCAGGAATATAACCGATGTGGGACACCTTGAAAACGATGCAGATCAGGGCGAAGATAAAATTGCCAAAAAAGCCCGGCTTGAGCAGATTGAACCTATGGAAGTGGTGCAGTATTTTACCGAACGCTACCACCACGATATGGAAATGTTGAATGTGCTCAGCCCGAGTATTGAGCCCAGAGCCTCCGGTCACATCATCGAACAGATTGAAATGATCGAAAGGATTTTTGATTCTGATCTGGCTTATGAAAGCGAAGGTTCCGTTTATTTTGACGTTGAGAAATACAACAAGCATTACCATTATGGAAAACTATCGGGCCGGGTGCTTGATGATCTGATGTCCAATACCCGCGACCTCGAAGGGCAGGATGAAAAGCGCAACCCCTATGATTTTGCCCTGTGGAAAAAGGCCCAGCCCGAACACATTATGCGCTGGCCATCACGCTGGAGCATGGGATTCCCCGGTTGGCACCTCGAGTGCTCGGCAATGAGTGCCCGTTACTTGGGCGAGCGTTTCGACATTCACGGTGGTGGTATGGATCTGATGTTTCCTCACCATGAATCAGAGATAGCTCAGAGTGTTGCAGCCAACGATACCGATCCGGCCAAATACTGGATGCACAATAATATGATTACCATCAATGGCCAGAAGATGGGAAAATCGCTTGGTAATTTCATTACCCTGAACGAATTTTTCAGCGGCGAACACAAAGCACTCACGAAAGCTTATAGTGCGATGACCATCCGGTTTTTTGTGCTGCAGGCACACTACCGCAGCACACTCGATTTCTCAAACGATGCCCTGCTGGCAGCCGAAAAAGGTCTGGAGCGTCTGCTGAAGGCATGGGTTACACTGGAGAAACTGGTTCCCGACGAAAAATCAAGCGCAGATACCACTGCACTCCGTGACAATTGTTACGCGGCAATGAACGATGATTTTAACAGTCCAATCGTAATTGCCAATCTCTTCGAAGGCGTTCGCATCATCAATTCTGTCAACGATAAAAAGGAAAGCCTTTCGGCAGATGATCTTCAGCTTCTGCGCGACACATTTAATACTTTTATCGGTGAGATTCTTGGTCTGAGACAGGAGGAATCCGTCTCAGGGACCAATACAACGGTGGATGGACTGATGCAACTCGTGCTTGATCTGAGGAAAAACGCCAAAAATGCCAAAGATTTTGCCACCTCTGATACAATCCGGAATGAATTATCAAAAATCGGAATCAATGTAAAGGATACCAAGGAAGGAGCCACCTGGAGCCAGACGTGAAGAAGGGACGAGATAAAAACACTGTATTTTATTTGAACAATTTTGAACCTTTGGACGGCAAAGCCATGAATAAGTTGGCAGTTGGCAAAAGACAGTTGGCAGTTGGCAAACCAGCAATCTGTAAACTCTTGAACTCTTGAACTTTTGAAAAACACAATAGAATAAGTTGGCAATAGGCAGTTGGCAATAAAGCAATCTATGAACTTTTGAGCTCTTGAACCTTTGAATCTTTTGAACCCTTGAACTTTTGAACTCTTGAACTTTTGAACCCTTGAACTTTTGAACCCTTGAACTTTTGAACCCTTGAACTTTTGAACTCTTGAACTTTTGAACCCTTGAACTTTTGAACTCTTGAACTTTTGAACCCTTGAACTTTTGAACTCTTGAACTTTTGAACCCTTGAACTTTTGAACTCTTGAACTCTTGTACAATTTTGAACTTTTAAACAATTTGAACCCTTGAACGGCGAAGCCATTAAACCCTTCAACGCACGAAGTGCATTGAACTCTTAATATATCATGAAATGAAACGAACATTTAACCTCCTGCTTTCGTTGATAGCAGTTCTGCTAATAACTGGTGGTTGCGGAAACAAAAATGAAAAGATGGAAAAAGAACTAAAAATATTTATCGCTAATTGGGAAGCAAGGGTGGTTCCTTTGCAAAAAGAGGCCTACTCCGCCTACTGGAATGCTTCTATTTCGGGAAAAGATGAAGACTACGCCACATCTGAACATCTCCAGGTTCAGCTAAACAACATTTTCACCAACAAGGATGAATTTGCCCTTCTGAAGAAGATAAAAGAATCAGGGGCTATTTCAGACTCCATTTTAAAACGGCAATTGGATGTTCTTTATAGCCAGTATCTTGGTAATCAGGTTGATACTGCATTGTTGGCTAAAAAGATCAAAATGGAAGTGGAAATCGAAAAAAAATATTCGAATTTCAGGGCCGATGTTAATGGTAAACAATTGTCTGACAACGATGTGGAAGATGTGCTGAAAACATCAAAAAACAGTGACGAACTAAAGGCCGCATGGGAGGGTCACAAAAAAATCGGTCAGATTGTTGCCGCTGACATTATTAAACTCGTGAAAGTGCGGAATGAAATTGCCACGAAACTTGGATTTAAGAACTACCACGCCATGAGCCTCGAACTGAGCGAGCAGAATCCGGATGACATCAGTAAACTGTTTGATGAACTCGACAATCTGACCCGCGATGCCTTTGCAGGCCTGAAGGATGAAATCGACACTTACCTGTCGAAAAGGCTTGGCATTAAAAAGGATCAGTTGATGCCCTGGCATTATCAGAACCGTTTCTTTCAGGAAGCACCTGCCATTTACAGCGTTGATCTTGACAAATACTATAAGGAACAAAACATCGAGAAACTTACCACCGACTATTACACCAGCATTGGTCTCGATATCAGTGATATGCTGGCAAACAGCGATTTGTACGAAAAACCGGGCAAAAATCAGCACGCGTACTGCATCGATATTGACAATGCCGGTGATGTGCGCATTTTATGCAACATTAAACCTAACTACAACTGGATGAACACCATGATGCATGAGTTTGGTCATGGGGTTTATGATAAGTACATTGACCGTAACCTGCCTTTCAGCCTCCGGAACCCGGCCCATACTTTCACAACAGAATCCATCGCTATGTTGTTTGGCCGTATGGGATCAAATCCGCAATGGATGATGGATATGGGGCTGATTGATGCAAAAGAGCAGGTAAAGATTGCCAAAGAAAGCTACCAGGTGCTTCGCCTCGAGCAACTGACTTTTAGCCGCTGGGCACAGGTAATGTACCGCTTCGAAAAAGCCTTGTATGAAAATCCGGGTCAGGACCTGAACACCTTGTGGTGGGACCTCGTTGAAAAGTATCAGATGATTAAGCGACCTGCTGACCGCAACGAACCCGACTGGGCCAGCAAAATCCATATTGCCACTTCACCCTGCTATTACCACAACTACCTGCTTGGCGAATTGCTTGCTTCGCAGTTGAACCATTACATTACGGCTAATATTGTAAAGTCTGACAATTTCAGCAGCCAGAGTTTCTTTGGCAACAAAGAAGTTGGCAATTATTTAACCGATAAGGTATTTATGCCCGGGGCCAGCCTCTATTGGAATGATATGATAGAAAAAGCCACCGGTGAAAAGCTGACTGCCCGCTACTATGCCGATCAGTTTGTGAATTAGTAAATGCTGCTTTCATTAAGTATAAAAGCCAGTTTCAATTCCAGATCTGGCTTTTTTTTACTTTTTCCGATCTGGTGAACAATTCAAAAATATGCCAACTCCCTTTCGCAGGATTACTGCACTTTTCCAACATTCCATCATTCCATTATTCCAAGCTCAAAGTAACAAGCTCAAAGCTCAAAGTAAAACGTGATAGAGAGAACAGTGAAAAGTATCAGTTATTCCATCCCTTCCATCATTCCATCATGGTTCCTGAGCGGCGGTTGGTGAGCGCAGTCGAACCAAGTCGAAGGCCCATTATTCCATCATTCCAAGCTCAAAGCAAAAAGCTCAAAGCTCAAAGTAAAATGTGATAGATTGAACAGTGAAAAGTACCAGTTATTCCATCCCTTCCATCATTCCATCATGGTTCCTGAGCGGCGGTTGGTGAGCGCAGTCGAACCAAGTCGAAGGCCCATTATTCCATCATTCCAAGCTCAAAGTAAAAAGCTCAAAGCTCAAAGTAAAACGTGATAGAGTGAACAGTA
>JBBQBC010000043.1:0-22185 GCA_038317155.1 Bacteroidales bacterium | reverse complement strand
ATTCCATCCACTTCGCCCTTAAGCACCGTACTCATAGCCCCAATCGCCTTTGCAACCTGGAAGGCCATGGCTTCAAATATAAATTTTGAATACTCATCACCGGCAGCGGCCCGCTGTTCCACTTCGTAGGCATTGTTGGTGCCAAGGAAGGCCGTCATTCCGCCTTTGCCTTTAATCATCTGAAGCAATTCCTTTTCAGAATATTTCCCGCTAAAGCAAAGTCTTACCAGATCGCCAGATGGCAAGGTACCACTCCGTTCGGGCGAAAAAGGCCCTTCGCCATCAAGTCCCTGGTTAACATCTATCACCATTCCCTTCCGATGAGCCCCGACTGTAATACCACCTCCAAGGTGAACGACTATAAGGTTCAGATCTTCGTACTTACGCATGATGGATTTGGCATGCTGGCGGGCGGTGGCTTTTTGGTTGAGGGCATGAAAAATGGATTTGCGTTGAAATTCCGGATGGCCTGAAACGCGGGCAAGTGGTTCCAGTTCATCAACCACCACCGGATCGGCGATAAAGGCGCGGGCATTGGGCAGGCTTTTGGCGATGTCATCGGCAATAAAACCACCCAGATTGCTGGCATGTTCACCCATGGGGCTGTTGACCATATCGTGTTTCATAGCCTCATTAACCTCATAAACTCCTGAAGGAATGGGCTTTGTAAGACCACCACGGCCTACAACAGCCCGGATACTATCCATTTCAATGCCGGCCTCTTCCAGTTGTTTGTAGATAATTTCTTTACGAAAGGCGTATTGATCCGTGATTTTTTCGTATTTCGAAAGTTCTTCTGCAGAATGTGAAATGGTGCGGACAAAAACCGGATTGGCACCGCTGAAAACAGCGATTTTGGTCGATGTAGATCCTGGATTAATGGCCAGAATGCGGAGCTCTTCCATATACTTTGATTTAAGGGGTGGATTACTTCGCGATTAGGGCAGCCAATGCGATGCTGTAAAGTTTGGTTTGGGCACTGTCACCGCGTGATGAAAGAACGCATGGCACACGGCCTCCGGCTACAAAGGCGCCTAACTCAGCACCGGCAAGTTTGGTATTGGTTTTATAAAATATATTGCCGGCTTCAATATTCGGGAAAAGCAGGCAATCTGCATCTCCGGCAACCGGACCGGTTAGTTTTTTTATTTCGGCCGATTCCTTATCAATAGCAGCATCCAGCGCAAGAGGCCCGTCAACAAAGGCACCGGTGATTTGTCCACGGTCGGCCATTTTCGATAGCAAAGCTGCATCAACACACGAAGGCATACCCGCCAGAACCTGCTCCGATGCCGTAATTACGGCGACTTTCGGTTTTTCTATTCCAAGCGCTTTGGCCGTATTTACTAAGTAGTTAAGGATGGCAATTTTTTGCTTGAACTCCGGCAACGGAATAATAGCAACATCGCCAACGATCAACAACTTGTGGTACAGGGGGTTTTCAATCACCGTTACATGGCTGAGAACCGCACCCGGGTCCATCAATCCGGTTTCTTTGTTCAGAATGGCTTTCATATATTTATCGGTGCTCACCAATCCTTTCATCAGCAAATCACCTTCGCCGTCATTCACCAGTTTTACAGCTACAACTGCTGCCCTGACTTCGTTGGGCTCATGAACGAGTTTGAATTTGCCCGCATCAACACCCAACTGGGCACAAACCCTGCGCATGGTTTCCTCATCGCCAACCAGGATCCCGTCAACTATACCCTTGTCAACAGCCTCACTTACAGCTTCAATGGTATGTGAATCGTTCGCATAGGCTGCAACTAGCCTCTTTTTTGTTTTCGATTTAAGGACGTCAAACATCTGGTCCAGTTTGGTAATTGCCATTTTAGCCTCCGTTGTAAGTGTATGGGATTGGTTATTTAAATATATTGATAATGCGATACTTGCATTCCGTTTCAGGGTGCAAAATTATCAATTAGGATCATATTTTTCAAAAAATAAGTGAAACACCGAACTTATTTATAATGATTTTACAGAGCAGGAATCTGCCTGATGGGGATTTAACCCGTATAAAGCATATATGGCGTAGGAATCTGCAGATTTAAAACAATATTCCATGCGATTGATAAATATTATAAATGGCTTTAAAACAGCTAATTATCCGTTTATGATAACCTTTTTATTCAAAATTTTCTTGTCTTTTATCAAACTTACGATATAAAAACCCGGGGGATAATTGCCAACATTGACTGAAATATAGCTTTTACCTTCTGTTTGACTTTGCAAGATTAGTTTTCCGGAGGAGTTAATCAGGCGGAATTCACAATTCTTTTCAGTTTCGGGTATTATATTCAAACTGCTGTTTGCAGGATAGACGATAAAATCATCTTTTTCATCGGCTATATTTTCCCCCGGGTTGCTGAAGTATAGTTTAAATCTTAGGGGGTTATCACTCTCGAAAGCGGTAAAATCATACCCTGGTTTTTGCTTAATATCCTGAACAATCCCTTCTTTTTCATCTATCAGGAAAACCTGCGTTTCGGAGGGAAGGTTAATTTCGGAAAGATTAATACTGAAATTCTCCGCTTCGTTTTTAATAAATCCAAGCTGTATGATCTTACCCATGGGAATCTCAGGCAGAGTTTTTTTCGATAACAATTCATTGCCGGTAATGGAATAAAATGCAGGGGCGTAACCGGGAAGAAAATGAGAGTCAAATTTGTCGTCATAAGTTTCTTTGGTTCCTTCCCTGATTGCAATTACGGTTTGTTGGGAAGTTGAATGATCAAGATCGCTGGCGGTCAGTACCATCCGGGTTTGGGCCGATTTATACAAACCGGAGCCATTATGCACCCTGGCTTCAAGGGGTATGGTTAATGTTCCCGGGCCATCAGAAAGTAACTGCACCATAAAACCGTTTCCGGAAGGAATTGGTTCTCCTGCTTCAATGTCGGTGTAGGATGATGCGGACTCGTCCCACACTTTTGCAACACTGGCCAATTGGGCCGGTACTGCCCAGTTTAATCCGTCATTCCAGGCCACAGCAGCGGGGAAAGGGTTTCCAACCAGGTTCCAGCCCGAATTATCAGTGCCTGAATTTCTACTGAGGCCCTGAACTGTAATGGCCCCATCGTTGAATGAACCGGTGAAATTTTTTAACCCGTCGGCTGAATTGGCAACCAGGTATCCACGTCCCCTGACAAAATCAGCTTCGAAAGATTCGTTTAAAGCACCTCCGACAGCCGTTCGGTTAATCCACGAACCATCGGGCTCGTCCCATTTGTAAAAATCGTTGCCCGTCCCGGGGGAATGAAAATTGCTGATGGGCTGTGCCGAAACCGGTGATGAAAGTAAATGCCAGCCTTTATTATCCGCTGTATAGCCATTGAGGTATCGCTCCACTGACAGTGAACCTGCAATAGCCGGGTTACTGCCAATATAAGACCCTGTTTTCAGGTCATTTGACTGAATCAGCATATTACCGGCAACAGTCAGATTTTTTTGCGGATTCAGGGTAAGGGCCCCTTCCGGGCCAATGGTAAGATCGTTACACCAGGCATTGGTGTGAATTACCGGAATATTTGTCGAAACATCCGAAATGGTAACATCGGTTCCGGCGCCTGGAATTCCATAGTTCCAGTTGCCCGATGAATTCCAGTCGTTGCTTTCCTGGCCATTCCATTCAGTTGTTTCCGGCGCCTGGCTTATGCCGCTTATTATGAGTGAAAAATTCTGCGACCCGTTAACCAGTGTACCTTTATGGGTCACTTGTACAATGTAGGTTTTTTGGGGAAGTGGTGTTCCTGCCTCGGCCCTTTCAACATTATCAACCATGTTATCACCGGTGGTAGCGCTGGCTGAAGGATTGGAACCGTCAAGTTTCCAGGGGAATATTGTTTCATCTGAATCGCTTATTATTCTGATATCCAGATCGTTTACTAACATAGGAGTAGGATCATTCAGATATTGACCAAAGACGGTCGAAGGCGGATCGGTCCAGCAGATGGTTGCTGTTAAAGGTTCTGAGCCTTTGGTATAAACGGGAATGGTCATGGTTTCACCCTGTGTCAGTGTTAACTCCCTGATGTTGAAGTTAAATCCGTTCGAGGCATCTTCGCTCATAAGCAGTGCAGCCTTTTTGGTATTGAGCAGGCCCCAGCCGAATTTGTAATCGGGTCCGGGATATATGCCCGATTCATTGGCGGTATGTATTATAATTCCTTTGAGGGTAGCAGAATGGATGGCCGTTGATCCGGTAAGGTTAAAACGATGCTGAATAAGCAAACCAACAGAACCGGAAACATTGGGAGTAGCCATTGAAGTACCCGACATAGTTCCGTAACTGTTATCTCTTGTGGATATCGCTGAATATAAGCCCATACCATTGGCCACAATGTCAGGTTTTATTCTGCCATCATCTGCCGGACCTGTGCTGCTGGTGGAAGCAAGTGTTACATCAAATGGTTGCTGATAACCGTCTGGTATGTCGTTAACCGAACCCACGGTAAGAATATTTTTTGCCACACCCTGCCACGAAATACAATCGTAGCCATTGTTGCCTCCGTCTTTGTCTCTCACGGTGGTACTTAGTACCCAATCATTCAGCAAGTTATCAAATACCCAATGTGAAACCGGTTGATCAACCGGCCCTTCGCCCCGGTCATTGCCCGATGATTTAACCATCAAATAATCAGGGGCATTAAAGGCTATCAGGTCCCAATCGTGTGATATTGATTCATAAGCCCCGAAACCATAATCTGTTGTTGTGCTGTAAGGCTCATAACCAAACCAGGCGTATAAACCATCGCCCCTGTAATTGGGTGTCCATCCTGCCACATAGCCATAGGAATGGTTCGAAACCTGGATTCCTTCTGCCGCACGGGCAGCCATTTCAGCGATATCATTGTTCCAGTCGTTCGACCAAAGACTGGCTGCGGGCGACATTCCTTTTACGGAACCGATCACTCCCGATGCAATCATGGTAGCACCAACATGAGTCGCATGGTTGATGACTGCTGTTGATCCATCTTTCACCATAACCCTGCCACCATATTCCTGGTGAGTCGTTCGGCAAATGCCTCCGTCCCAGATACCAAGGGTAATGCCTGAACCTGTGAGGTTAAGTCCGGCGCCACCGCCCGGCCACACGGCCGATGTTGAAGTAGTGGCAGCAGCAATCAGGTTGTCAGTTGCACGATAGCTGGGTATTCCTTTATTAAAACCCGCAAGTTCCATCAGAGAGTTACCCCGCTCTATTCGCTTTGGCAAACCAAGCGAGTCGGCAAACCGGTTAGCGCTGGTTTGTTCTGCTTTGCTGATAGCTGTGGCTTTAGCCGAAAATTCAAGTAGCTTAGGAATATTGGTCTGGCCAAAAACAAGTCCGGTTAGTAACATGCCAGAGAGGCATAAAAACATCTTTCTCACAATGAGTAGGGTTTAGTCGGTACTTATTAATGTACAAACCTGTAAAAGGTTATATGAAATTATCCGTTATTTTTTCGGCAGGAAGAATGAAACCTATAGGGAATATTGGCACAGCAAATAATTAAATATCAAAGAATAACGATAATGGATACTTCTCAATTGATTAAATGACCTTGATGAAGTAAGTGAATGAATGAATGGTAAGAAATACAGATATGATTAATAATTGTTAACGATTATTTCTCATTTCAGATTGGGATTAATCATAACTTTGCCCACAATTCGCGGTTTATATGAACAAGCGCCTCCTTTTATCATTGCCTGTAATCTCGGGATTGCTGCTGGCTGCAGCCTGGCCCGCGCGCGGTTTTCCTTTATTGATATTTTTTGGACTGGCCCCTCTTTTGCTCCTTGAAGATCACCTGCTAAAGGACAGGCTTCAGCACAGCACCTTCCATATTTTTTACAGGGTATTCCCGGCATTTGTCATCTGGAATGCACTCACTACCTGGTGGATTTACAATTCAACCTTTTTCGGGGCCGTGATGGCTACATTGATTAACTCCATCTGCATGTCGCTGGTTTTCTGGCTGTTTCATTTTATCAGAAGAAATCTGAAAAACCCGGATCAGGGGTACCTGAGTTTTATTTTCATCTGGATATCCTATGAGCATCTTCACCATCACTGGGATTTGAACTGGCCCTGGCTTAGCCTTGGCAACGGTTTTGCAGCCTGGCCTAAATTGATGCAGTGGTACGAATATACGGGAATGTACGGCGGTTCCTTGTGGATATTGTTAGTCAATGTAATGGTATTCAAATTGGTTAAAGGAATACTGGACGGCAGCTTACCCAAAATTCCTTTCAGGAAACTGACAGTTATCGCGTTGCTGATTATAATCCCCGCAGCCGCTTCCATGATTATGTATTACACCTACAACGAAAAAAAGGCACCGGTTGATGTGGTGGTGGTGCAGCCCAACATTGATCCGTATGATGAACAATACGAACTGCCTGCTCAGCAGGTTATTGACAATGCCTCGAAACTGGCTGAGACCAAAGCCGACAGCCTGACTGATTTCATCGTTTTTCCTGAATCGATGGTTCAACCCGACTGGTCCTCCGGACAGATGATCTGGGAAAACGACCTGAACAATCAACCCACCATCAATATGTTCAGGGCCGGGTTATTGACCAAATATCCCAACGTGGACCTGGTTGTGGGATACTCTACTTTTCGCTCCTACAGCGCGGGGGATGTTATTCCGTCAACAGCCAGACAATTCAGGGGAGGAGAAGGTTACTACGATGCCTATAATACGGCGTTTCTGATTAGAAACCAGCTCGATTTGCAACGCACCCACAAATCGAAACTGACACCGGGTGTTGAACTGATGCCATTCCCCTGGCTGCTGAAGCCATTGGGCGATTTTGCCATCGATCTGGGAGGAACCACTGGCCAGTTGGGTTTTGATATTGAACGGACTCCTTACACCATTAACGATACGTTGAAAATTGCGCCTGTTATATGCTATGAGTCGGCTTACGGCGAATTTGTAGCCGGTTTTGTGCGCAATGGTGCCAATATGATCTTTGTGATCACCAACGATGGCTGGTGGGGCAATACCGCCGGGCATCGGCAGCACATGCTTTTTTCTCCCATCAGGGCAATAGAAACCCGACGCAGCATTGCACGATCGGCCAACACCGGAACCTCCTGCTTTGTAAACCAGCGGGGAGAGGTTTTTCAGGCCACCAAATACTGGGAACCGGCGGCAATCAGGCAAGTCCTCAATGCCAACGATAAAATTACCTTTTATGTACGCTATGGCGATTATATTGCCAGGGCATCGGTGCTGGGGATGATTTTGTTTCTGCTGATAGCGGTGAGCAGGAGGTTGCAGCGAAAAAGAACTGTATAGTTAGGTTTTATCCGGGGTTTACCAATCAATTATCAACGACCAGTTTCTTACTTACAATGACACCCTGATTAACCAATGAAATATAATATGTTCCAGCAGCAAAATCTTGTATATCAATAGTAAAAGGAATCTTACATTCGTTGAAATGCCGCATTAACTTTCCCTCCTGATTGGTTATATTTATCCTTTCGATTACAGCCAGGTTATTTACTGTAACAGTAAAAGAGGTCATGGCAGGATTTGGATATACAATTACTTCAGAATCCAAAGGATTGTTCTCTTGCGAAACAGCAATTGTTTCTTTTACTATTGGTAGTTTACGCAACCCGATAAAGAAATCAAGAAATCCACCTTCACCACTTCTTTGGTAGATCGGATTGGAAGAAGATAAAAAACTTCCTGAAACATAATAATCAGTTTCATTTAACGGGATTACAGATTTGATTATGCCAGGGGTATTTAGCAGTATTTCTTCGGTTTTACCGGATTTGTCAAGTAGGGCGATATATGAATTGAACCACTTGCCATCCGGAATCATACTGTAGCCTTCAATATTTATTTCTTTTGAATAAACATCGGTTGAAAAATAGAAATCCTCACATAATACCGAAAACTTTGTTCCACCCGGGAAAGTAGGACTATCGTTGTTTACCGTCCATGAAGTACTGCCATCAGGCCCTAACTTGCTGAAATAAGTACGGAGGTCATTTTTTATATTTTCTCCGTTTGAGTATTTAAACTCAGGGACATTACCGTATTTACCCGAAATTAATACCGATCCGTTGCTTCCGATATCCAGGGATTCAATTATATCATTCTGGTCACTGCTGAATTTACGCTGCCATTTTACATTGCCATCGGGTGTAAGGCATTGAACAATAAAATCCTTATTTCCTGAAACTGAATGATAAGCGTCACTCATGAGTAAATCAGAACTAAACTCTTCTGCATAATAGATCCTGTCACGATCAACCTTGATAAGGGTTTTGTCTGCTTTGCCAATATCACGGCGCATCCATTTCAAATTACCTTCAGAGTTAAGGCCGGCAATAAATGGCGTGGTGCCCGGACCTTCATAATCAGCACCTTTAAAATCCATGTTTGATGAATCTTTTTCAAAAGATCCTGTCAGATTGCCGGTCAGGAATATATTATTCTTATCATCAATATCCATATCATAAAAAAAATCATGTTGTTGACTACCAAAACTCTTTGCCCACACAAGCTTGCCTGATTGAGAATACTTTACAATGAAAATATCGGTATTCCCGGGCCCTTTGAGCAGTTTTCCATCAAAATCAGCCTCCCACATAAAACAGCCGGCAACGATAATATTACCGTCACTGTCTATCACTATTTTTTTTGCATACTCTGAGATAATCAGATTTTCGGAATAAGTGCCTCCTGCTTGTTTTGCCCAAAGAAGATTACCCTTATTGCTAAATTTTGCTATCAGAATATCATTGTCACCTTTCGATTTCAGCTTTATACCATCAAGATTGATTTCATACTGAAAATAACCGGCAATGTATAGATTTCCTTCTATATCATTACATGCGCTGTTTATTTCATCGGCTCCTTTACCGCCAAACGCTCTAACCCACTCCCAATCTGATGACTGGGGAATGGCATTCATTGGTATAAAAGAAAAGAATACTAAAATGGCGCAAAATGCATTTTTATTCAAAATGGTTATCATGGCTATCGGTCTTTTGTAAATGTCCTAATGAGTCTTATTTGATTTAACTGGTAAGCTCAGCTTTTTATCATGCCCGGGTAAATTCAGAATAAAGTAGGCTTGAATTGGATTCTGATCAGGAAGCAAGCCGTTTGTCCGATTGTTATCCAGGTTGTTTTGATTGTTCACTTCAAACATCAGTTCTTTGTCTGGGAATAAAATTGTAATATCATCAACAGGATTATAAAGCATCCAGGGAAAATCAGGATATGCCCGTTGGAATGCCTTAAGGATTTGAGTGTTATTAACCTGTGCCAGAAGTGGTGCTTTAATCCAGGGCTCAGTTTTATCTGTGCCGGGTTCCATTCCAGGGCTTATAGGTTGTTGCAGCGCAACGGCGGTAAAAGTTGAGCCACGATCCGCTATAAATCCTTCTTTTAAGAGTATTTCACCTGCTTCATATTGGATATTGGCTCCGCTTTCTATTACTGCAGGTAATGATACCCCGCCTAAGTAAATGTTTGCTGCATTCACAGTGGAATAGTACCCCGAAGGTTTGGTAAAATTACAGAAACTGAAATCTATCCCTGCTTCAAAATTTGATTTAATTTCAGTTAGTTTTTGGAAGAATATTGCTCCATGATATCCGTCCCGACTATATCCGGGTATTCCAGTAATTTCATAATTATAGGAACTACTCACCGATTTTCCGTAAAGCTCTCCTGGAATATTAGTATATAACTCATCAATCCAACCAAATCTATAAAAATAATGATTAAATTGTTCGGAAAATATAAAGCGAGAATGCCCACAAGCCCCTGCATTATTATCAATGGATTCAGACCCATAAAGAGTAACGTAATTATATTCAGGTGGATTACCACTCAAAATATCTTTAAACAAAGCAATTGAACCAATCAGGTTTGAAAATGGCTCTTCCCACAACAGTTGTGAGGACTCCCCAATAATTTCATAAGTATTTTCACTATTTTTCCTGAAAATAGGGCCATTAATATAGGCTGAATAATTTCCTGTGAAGTTCAAGTAAGCAGAAAAATACGAAGTTGTTAATACGTTTTCAAAAACTGAAACTCTTTGGCCAAACTTCATATTCGGTCGTTCAGAATTGGATTGAGTCTGTAAAATTGATACTAACCCCCATGAATTAGCTGTATTAAGATTCCTTTCATAAACATTAATATATCCATGGTTCCAGCCCCCTTGTGGTGCACCGACAGCCAGAACATCATTATAAATATCAACCGATGCACCGAACTCATCATCATTAGCTGGGCCATCTAAACGCTTAACATGACCCCAGTTATCAGTCCCTCCTTGGTTTCTGTAATATACCTGCACAATTCCCCTGTCATCGTGATAGGGTACCCCAATAGCAGCATAATCGCCCCATATCGTAACATTAATACCACTTTTATTGCTAAACCAATTTGTAATTAGTTTGGTTTCAGCTACTGTACCAGACCATCCATTGTATGGCTTCTTGTAAATATAAGCATTACTATGGCCTTCGCCGGAAACAATAACATAATCGCCAGAAATATCAATGCTTTTCCCGAAATCAGGATTATTGTCAGAAGGCTGTAAAATTGCCTTGTTTATCCAATCACCAAATACGTCTTTTTCATAGATAAATGCATTCCCTTTGCCTGATGAAGCAGGGGCTCCAATAACCATAACTAACCCATCTACTGAAACGGAATAACCAAAAGCAAAGCCGGGCATCTGACCCAATATATAATCATTACCTGCGCCAGCTGAGCCATTTTGGTCAATTGATATGTGAGCGGGACTACCCTGAACATGGTTCCCGTTCACATCCTTCCCGTTTATTGTAATCAATGAACCTCTGCTATCCGGATGTAAATTAGGTAAAACATCCAAAATTAAGGTCATAGAACCGGAATGCAGACCCGAACCCGTATTTTGAACAGGTTCAGGAACACAATCAGTATTTGATGAAAGAACCTCCCATGATATCGGTGTAGTTCCAGGATTAGAGAACTGAAGAGTTATATCATCATTACCAGAAGATGAAACATTATCCACATAAGGCAAATTGGGTAAAATTACTGAAAGTGCTGGAAGATTGGGTGAAACATTGATCTCCATTTCTTCATAATCGTAAAAACTCAGGGTATTAGAATAGTTTGGGTTCAATTGGTAATTTTCATATCCGTGTTGGTCGTTCCAGGCTTCTAATCGTAGTTTATACATTCCCGATTCGGTAAAATTAAATTCATGATATTGCAAATCCTGAGATTGGTAATCCTGCAACGTTTTCGAACAATCATTGCATGCAACTTGTGACCCGTCAGGATTAAATAATGTCCATCTCAGATCAGTTGGCAACCATTGATTTTCAGGAACACCAGGTTCGCCTATTGGCCATAATCTGGCAGTGTAAGTATAGGACGAATTTTGACAAATTGTATTCGACCCATAAAGTTCAACATCCAGAAATTTGGGAGCATTTACTACTTCAAATTCAATTTCCGCATGACAGGTACCAGGCCCGCCACTCGTTGACACATCAATTATAACCCTGTAAGTGCCTGCTTCTGAGAAACTGTAATACATTTCCGGAGAGGAGCTGGAGAAAGAATTCTGTGAGTAGTAAAACAATGGATCGCCTATTTTATAAATTGCCCAGTTCCCGTAGAAACTTCCAGCGGGGTCAATCTGCGCCGTAAAGAGAACTTCCTGTTGCGGATAGGGTGGATTGATAGCAGATCCGTGAATAATCTCAACGTTAAGGTCATCCGGATAAATACTAATTTCTTTAGCATTTGAAACGCTTATTATATTATTCGTTAAATCTGTACCTGTTACACGGGCAACAACCAGATAATTGCCCATTGAATAATACTGGTGAGGGAATATATGGTAACTATAGTAATCGCTTTCATACGATTCATTTGTGCCATCACCATATTCTATTTCATAGGTTATCGGATAATCAAGGTTAAAGTTTGATGTAGCTATTTCAATATCATGTAAAAAATAGTTAATCTCCCAATCAAAGATCGATATAAACGGAGAAGTGGCCGGATCGAGGTAAATCTCTTGTAGGTATGTATCACTTCCACTTCCGTTTCCGACGGTAAGTCGAACGAAATAGGTAGTGTTTAACTCTAACACAATATTATCCGGATTTTTTTCGTCGCTTGTCATTCCATTGCCAAAATCCCAAAAATAAGTGCCGATTATTCCTTCAGAAGTGCTAAAAAAATCAACTTCTATTTCAGTCGACTTCTCCCTGCCACCATTATAAAGCGGAGAATATACAAATTTGCTCTTGGGTATTGATAATTCATTAACAGAAACATACTTTGATACCTCAACATTATTGACATAATGTTTTACATTATATACTCCAGGGATGTTGTAAGTTTTATCAACATCCTTATTGGTTGACCATGAATTACCCGGATCGCCGAAATTCCAATAATAACTGCAATTGCCTGTGCATGCAGAATTATCCTGAAAACGGATCGTATTAGCAGGAAATCCAAGTTGTGTAGCTGTAAAATCAACAGTTGCATTGCCCAAAATAAAACTGTGATATTGGTCAACCCCTGGATTTGTTGCTGGGGCCCAACTGCTATTGGATTGACGGATTGGAATAGATGCCGGATTTGATTGAATTTGGTTATTAGCCAAGTCATACCCGTCTAATATTATATGATTACGACCTGTAAATAAATCCGATTTTGGAATTACAAATTCCCAAATCGTTTTATTCAGGTCGCTGCCACAGGTGGCTACCCGGAAACAATTGCTGACTGTAATATTTACCCATTGCATGGGTTCAGAAGTGGCAACTTCTATAATAACATTTTTATTGTTGTCGAATTTTTGCTCGGGAATTGGTAATGGCTCAAATAGCAGGCTGTTATTAACCCATTGCCAGCCACGGCTATACTTATAGGCATTTGCACCGTATTCTTTAATTTTGACATTGGAAATATATGGGCGGAAGTTGTCAATCAGGATTTGCTTAGGGTCTAATAGTAAATCGGCTTCGGAATTATCTATTTTGTAGGCTTTGGGCTTAAGTAAGTAAACACCATCAGTATAGCGGGCTTCAGAATTGCTTGTTGCGAGTTTTAGCGGGCCAGTAAAATTATCATCTTTATGTATTCGGGTGTAAATATCTGAAAAATACCAAATATCCCATGGCCTTGGATTTTCTTCAATAGCCCTATAAGCAAATGGATCAATACCGGTTCGTGTTGTTGAGCCATAATCAGTAGCAATATCAAAACTAGTATTGCCAGTCGGATAACCAGATGAAGGATAACGGTTGTTATTTATCCTGCCCCCTAACAAAATTTCACCAGTATAATTATTGCCTATTATTAATTGATAATCATTATCGGTTTGTCCAAATTTTTTAACGTTAAGTTGTACTTTTTCAATATCCATGATTTGATTAGAATAGGTTGATGTATTTCCTGCGCCATTCATTTTTACCTCAATTCCAACACTTCCTCGATGATCACCAGAATAAAAAATGGTTTGGCCAAACTCAGTTAAATTATTTGTTTCAATTATATTGACATCAAAATTTGTATTTTGGTGATCAATGAATTGTAAAGGATTCTTTGCATTGTTGGTATTTTGTGGATTGTTGGAAGGATCTAATAATAAATATAAATGCAAATGAGTGCCATTTGATGCAGCAGAATTACCGACCGGACAAATTGGCCAACCAGCTTGTACTGTATTTGTTGTAGTAAACGTTGGATAATTGCCATAGTTAACAGTTCCATTAGTTATTGTTGAAAATGCTCGATTATTTGAAAGGTCTATGATAGCTAATACGGATGTGTGTGGTGCATTCATTTTTGTTAAAACGAAATCACCTAAAACTATTGGAAGAGCATTCTCTGAATAGTTTTCAAAAATATGTCCATAACCATAATCTTGGTTGCCTGGGCCATTTATTACCAATACAATATAAGTGTTATAATGGTAAATTTGAGCTATCGTACCTGTAACTGGCGTTATTATCCTGTCTCCGTGATCAGTTGAACCAGCCCTGTTCAAATCAATACCTTTATGCCATTTTGAGCAATCGGAGCAAACCCTTGGTCCGAAATCAGAATTTATATTAGACGTGTTATAATTATTAATAATTCCAGTAGAATGATCGATATATTGTAAACTCATATTTGCATTTTGTGCTTTAATATTTTCTCTTAAAGCAAAGAAAACAAATAAACAAAATAACATGTATCTCATGATTATACTCTCCTAATTAATCGTTTGTATATCAAAACTTTTTTCAAAAAGCATGAAAAATTCTCTACCACTTCTATCTTTAAACAGTAAGCCATCTGGTTTGATATCAATTAAAGTGTTCTCATTTTCAAGTCTATTATAACGCAGTGAATAAAGTTTACTTGATTTTGTATTAAAATAGTAATCTCGGACATAAAAATTACCCAAATTGCAAGTAAACTGTATTAAATCTGGATAATTCCCACCACTAGGCCCTTCAACATAACCTTTATTATCTTCAAATACGATTGCACCAGTCTTTGTATTCACTATTTGAATTCCATCTTTAATCATTTGACCATCACTCCATGCAGCACCATAACAAAAAGCAAGGTATCTTCCATCGTCTGATATTGCAATCTCATTATTCACACAAAGAACATTATCATTTTTATATATCATGTTCTTTTTATTATCAAATACGAATATTGTACTAATTGCACCATCAATTTGATCTGAATTATTGGGTTTAGCAAATAGGCTAAAGGCAATCGCAACATAATTGGCAGGCTTTTCAATGCTTGAAATGGCAATTGTTGAAGATAATAAACCAGAATATCTCCCAGGTTTAACATTGTCTTCAACAAAGTTTTTCTTCCGATAATTAGCAGGGAAAAGTTTATCAAATTCATTGTAACTTGCGATTTCATATGTTTTATTCTTTGCCCATTTTGTTGAGTGTGATTCATATGGTAATTGGTTATATGGGTTTAAATCGTATAAATCCAAAGAATCATTGATTGTTTTATTCGTTGTATCAACGAAATATACTGAAACGGAACTCTTAGTCCCATCATCAGTTTCTGTTCTACTTACACTCACCTGTATGCTTTGTGCAGGTGATAATGCTGATATCATCAAAAGCAGAATTATTGTCGGGATATATTTCATAACAAACATTTTATTTTACTTATTTGCTTATCACTTTTACCATTTTCTCCAACTCAATTACATACAACGTCAGCTCCTCAATTTTCTTAAGCAGTAGCGCATTCATTTGGGCGACATCAATACCACTGGCTCTAATTTCGGCTTCAGAGGGAATATCGGGCAGGTGTTGATTTTTCTTGATAAAGGTTTCAACTTCGGTTAGGGGCATTAAGCGGTAATCGTCCTTAAACACACAGTCCCACCAGGTTGTGGCATTTACCCTTACAAGATTTGCATTTATTTCACCGCTAACCAGAAGGTTAGTTTCTACATCAGGGTTTCCAAAATAAACATTGTTGTTGGCCCGGATTGACATGATCTTCGTATTCTGATTGTGGAACTCAATTTGTCCTTCTGTTCCCGTGGCATATAGTTTTATAGAACCCGCCTGGCTGCTGTTGTTTGACAGTAATATACTGGATCCGTCGGTTTCGCTGCTATTGGCGAAAATCTGAAAAGGCTGCCAATCCGTTCTGCCACCCTTAATATTTCCGCTACAAAGCAGGTTACCTTTCAGGTCGAGTGCTTCAGCAGGGGTGGGGGTTCCGATTCCTATTTTCTTTGTATTATCAACCGTTACATTGATTCCATTTTGCTGCCATATACCTGTATTAACCGAAGTCGGGTTAACCCAAGTTGCATTCCCATACTGGTCAGATTGGAGGATATAACCATTCATATATCCAGCGGCCAATTGAAGTTCAGTTGTTTTGATCTTTCCGACAACTTCAAGCGGGACGGTTGGTGCAAATGTACCAATACCTACAGGCCCGTTTACAATAAGGCCGGTGCTACCTGGTGGTGTATGTGTATTGAACCCAATTGAAACAGACCCTTCAACCTGTAGATCGGCCAAAGGATTGTCAGTTCCTATTCCCAATTTACCATAAACAGCAGCTATAACCGCACTTTCTTTGTTTCCAACCTGAAGGTTGCCATTTAAAAAGGTGCTACCCTTTTCCACGTGAAGCGATGCAAGTGGTTTGTCTATTCCAACGCCCAATCTTCCATAAACAGCAGCAATAACCTCATTATCACTTTTTCCAACCTGAAGGTTGCCATTTAGCAGGGTGTTGCCTTTATCAACATGAAGCAATGCAAGTGGGATTGGGATTCCTATCCCAACATTACCCTGATTGAAAATATAATGTTTTTGGGTTCGAAAAGTTAAACCACTGTTCATATCTGAAGTAATTCCCTGCATGATATTACCAAGGTTTAGAACGGCTGTATTAGTAGAATTCCATGACCCGGTTTCTATGAAAAGTGTAGCATTATCATTAATTAGCGATTTAATATGCAGGTTTGCCTGTGGCGAAGTAGTTCCGATACCAACTTTCCCAATTCCACTGCCAGTACCCGTTGATGGTCCGATAAAAAATGTTGGCACTGAACTATTAAATCCAATCATTAAAGAATTGGAAATATTATTCTGCATAATAAAAGCAGAAGATCCGGAACCAATAATAAATGAGTTCAGACTTGTTGTTGCAGTTTCAACATATCGACCGATTGCAAATGACTGTTGTCCTTTTGCTTTAGCATTCTGTCCAATTGAATAGGATTGAGATCCTGAAAAGCAGGATTGACCTAAAGAAATTGAATAATGCCCATCTGCAATTGAATTATTCCCAAGTGAAATAGCGGAAATTCCATAAGCCTTAGAAAGCAAACCTGCTGAGAAACTATAATTACCTGTTGATTCAGATTGGTAACCAATTACACTTGAATAAGTGCCGGTATTAATAGTACTATTCCATTGAACCTGGGAATAAAGATTAGTATTGAGAATTAGTAAAATAAATGAGACCAGAGTTATTGAAAGAATCGTCCATTTAACTTCTCTATCCATCCTTTTATTTGGTTTAGTATTCATTTTTTTATCCATTTATAATGATTATTGACACCATGATTTGTTTCGATATTAATTGTATAAGTCCCAGGTTTAAATTGGGTGCTGTTAATCCTGTTTAATCCATTAACTAAATAACCATCATGTATTAATCTCCCATTAATATCTATTATCCGACAAAAAGCACTCTTTTCAGATAATAGTAGATTGATATGATCAGTTCCGGGGTTTGGATAAATTACTAAAGCTTCCATTGGACATATAGGGTGCTCTGTTAGGTTAGTTACCAATCCTTCATTATTGACTTTAAGGAAAAATGCATCATTGTAGTCATTGTGCTCTAAGTAATTGTATCTTAATGCAGCAACAAAAGAACCTCCATCTCTTGTCCTTATCATGGTTAATGTATGATAATAGGCATCACCACCATAAAAACGTTCATACAAAGGTTCCAGATTCCTATCCAATAATCCTACCCATAACCAGGATGATTCCTGAGGCCAGAATGCAATAACCACATTTTTCGTCCCGGCAAAATGAATACTATCCGGATTTGCAAAATCAATTCCAGCATTTGCGGCCATATAGTCAATCGTGTCAGGGGCGCCGATAGAAGACACATTAGTTATGATCAATGTTGAATCAATCTCCGTGAAGGCAATATCTTGTTCATGACTGTTGTAATCAGCATGTTGAAAACCAATCAAGAACGTACTGTCGGACAATAATTTAGCCTTCATATTGCCATTAACAAAGTAATCTTGGAATGTTTTCACTGAGATAAAATTAAAAAGGGTGTCATATATCACCATTTGTTCAAGACTTGCACCTGTAAACTCCGGGAAATAGCTATCCGCAAAAATCCACATCTGAGATCCATCCGGTGAAAAGATCATATCCGAAGCATATTGATCCCCTTGGATAGAATAACGTCGGGTCAAAACAGTATCGAAATTATTGTTCAGCTTTACAAAATACGGATCATGTAGATATGGAGGTGTTGATTCAGGTCCATAATTGCCGAGTAAAATATAATAGCTTTGTAAATACTTTTTCATCTTAAAAACATAAGACTTCTGCATTTCAGGCAATACTATTACTTTTTTACTTATAATCTGTAGATCAGTGTTGAGCTCAAGAACTAATAGGTTATCATTAAAATCTGGTGTTCCCCTAATTTTACCTGTAACAATATAATTTCCATTTTCTTTCTGACGGATATCCGAAAAGGTTGAAGTTGAATCCCCAAAACTAAAGACCCTGGAAAGTGTATCTCCTGTATAACTAATTCTCCAGAGAATCCCTTGTTCAGTTGGATTTTCAATCTTGGTTTGGGTTCCAACGGAAAGAAAGTTACCTGCTATATCTTCAATTACGCTCCAAACTTTTTCACTTCTATTCGAAACGGGAAATAGTATTTGAAAAGAATTTTGCGCATTCAAAGAAATGCAATTTGAAGCGATGCAACATAAAATGGAAATGTATCTTAAGCAATATTTCATGCGATATAATATATTAAATAGAACAATATGGATGGATTATCATACTTTTATTCAATACCTATTGGGTAATCATTATCCCAACACATTATGCTTTTTGTTCCATAAGTAAGTTGTGGGATATGCTTTATTGTTACAATGTCCTCTACCATTTCTAATGAATTCTCAATATAAAGCCCCTTCATACTTTTATTTGATGCTAAAAGAAATTCTGCAATGATTTGATCTAAATTGTTTAAATAAAAATCCATTTCATGAATTCCAGGATGATTTGCTTCAATTCCAAGACATTGAACTGTATCTGTCAGAACCTGTGATTCTAACCCGGTAGCATAGTAAATCTTGTAATCACAAAAATTGTCGCCATTCCCATCGGCTATATAAGAAGTTGCACTGAATTTTTTGATCTCAGTAAATGGGAACCAATATCTGCAATTAGGCGGTGGTGCCTGGATAAATTTAAACATTAATCTTTGTTCAATGACATCCGGGGCTCCTCCTAAAGTATTGTTACCATCAAAACAATTGTATGATTCTCTGACCCACCAGTATTGTTCTGCAGTATTAAATCCACTGGAACCAATTATTGGTGCGTTCCCAGTGCCAACTTGCATCTGAAAATTTACAATGATTTCATTTAAGCTTTCATTAATAACCGCATCTAAAAAAGCTATGTTTAATACCTTTTTATTCAATCCGTTGATTAATACAATTTTGGCCCTGATCTGAGTTAACGCATCATTATACCCTGCGAGTGCATCAACAAGATATGTTTTTTCTTCCTGGGCTATTATTGGAATCCTAAGAGTGATGGTTTCATAATGAAACTTTCCATAACTAGCTGTATGGTGTCCATAAATATAATTTAGTGTGGCACTAATCTGATTAATAGCCTCATCAATAGGCATTTTTTCGGCATTCTTCAATAGTTTCCCCTCATTAAGGTCATTGGCCATTTGTGAAAAGCCAAGCACCTTGTTTACAAGGTAATCATTTTCAATAGCCTGGGTCATTGCACTTTGTTTTTCAGTTTTCTCTTTGGCGCAACCAATCAGGATTACAACGGAGATAACCAAAGACAATAAATTAGTCAGTATATGCAAATTTGTCTTCATAATTAATAGATTTATTGTTAAATTAAAATGTTATTTACAAGGTAATGAAATCCAATTAATATAAATGCGATTTACATAATAAACATACGTGCTTAATTTCATTAAAATGCAAATCGGGGGGGGCAAGTTATTAACAATTTATTAACAGGTCGCAAGATTTGTATTTGGGCAGATATTTCCGGTTAAACTGAAATATCTACCCTTAATTTTCAGTTAAACCGAAAATTAACACAAATAAATGGATATGTAAAATTATCAACGGTTGATATAATAGAACGTCGCTCTGCACCTCTTTTGCATGAACCACTCTCCATCTCCCTATCTCCCTCTCCCTTTCTCTCGCTCTCCCTTTCTCTCCCTCTCTCAGTCTCATAGTCACAAAAATAGAAGCAGAACTTGCAATAGAGGCCCAGTCCCTTTCCAATCTTCCGCGATCGTTTGCAAAAAATATCCGCAACCATTCATTTATACAGTTGAATAGGTTATTTTAGCGGCTTATTCAATGGGTCAACCTTTAAATACGGCATACTGCTTTATACTTTACATAAATTCCATGATGGCAATTAACCTGCATTACATTAAACACATAAGCCGATTGCTCTGTTTATCAGGCGGTTCAAACATTTTTCAGCAATATTAAAAACCAATCGTATGAATTTCGAATTTACCGAAGAACAATTAATGATTCAGCAGTCTGCCCGTGATTACGCGCAGCGCGAACTGATTAAAGATGTGATTGAGCGCGACACGCATTCCATCTTTCCTACTGAACATGTTAAAGCCATGGCCGAACTGGGCTTCCTTGGAATGCTCGTCAATCCGAAATACGATGGGGGAGGCATGGATACCATTTCGTACGTGCTCGCCATGGAAGAGATTTCTAAAGTAGATTCATCGGTAAGTGTGATCATGTCGGTGAACAACTCACTGGTGTGTTACGGAATCGAGAAATTCGGCACCGAAGAACAAAAGCAAAAATTCCTGAAACCATTGGCACGCGGTGAAAAAATTGGCGCCTTCCTGCTTTCAGAACCAGAGGCTGGTTCTGATGCCACCTCACAGCGCACCACGGCTGAGGATAAGGGGGATTATTACCTGGTAAACGGTACAAAAAACTGGATTACCAACGGGAATTCTGCAGGTACTTACCTGGTTATTGCTCAAACGCACAGGGAAAAGGGCCACAAGGGCATCAATGTGCTGATTGTTGACCGTAATTCACCCGGCATCACCCTCGGGCCCCACGAAGACAAAATGGGCATGCGCAGTTCCGATACCCATTCGGTGATGTTTAACGATGTGAAGGTTCCCAAAGAAAACCGCATTGGTGAAGATGGTTTTGGATTTAAGTTTGCCATGAAAACACTGGAAGGCGGGCGCATCGGAATTGCTGCACAGGCTTTGGGAATTGCATCCGGTGCTTTTGAAAGGGCCGTTAAATATTCAAAAGAACGCAAAGCTTTTGGCACCGAAATCGCCAACCATCAATCGGTTGCATTCAAACTGGCCGACATGGCTGTAAAAATTGAGAATGCCCGCAACCTTTGCCTGAAAGCCGCCTGGCTGAAAGATCAGGGCAAACCTTACGGCTACGCCAGTGCCATGGCCAAATATTATGCTGCCGAAATCGCTATGGAAGTGACTACCGAAGCTGTTCAGATTCACGGTGGTTACGGTTATGTGAAGGAATACCATGTTGAACGCCTGATGCGCGAAGCCAAACTGACACAGATTTATGAAGGAACTTCTGAGATTCAGCAGATAGTGATATCGAGGCAAATCCTCAGTGAGTAGTGAGCGAATAAAGACGCAATGTTTGCGTCTCCTATAATCCTGCCGGGTTTTGTGTTGGCCTTTTGCGCTGGCCAATACCCGGCATATATTACAAACTTATAACACAGGTAGTTTAAACTTCATTACCACCTCACCGGTTTCTGTATTCACTTCGATGGATTGGTTTTCCAACCCCATATCTTTTCCGGTTGACATTTTGAAAAGCCCTGCAAGGAATTGCATTCCGCTGTTCATCACCTGCTCGATCTCACAGGCTTTTTCGCCAGCCGCAGTAGTAGGCTCCTGTGTTTTCACTTCTGCAGGCGGAATTTCAGAGGTTGTTGTTTCTTCCTGTTCATCAAACAGGTCAAGAGTGCCCTGTTCTGCCAATGCCTGGGCTTGTGCAATTGCTTCGGATTCAATTGATACGGGTTCAGGCTCAACCTGCTGCAACTTTTCAGATTCAGCAATAAACTCCTCGAGTTGCTGAATGAATTGTGACCGGCCTTTGGTCGAGAAATCAACAAAATTGGTCGTGGAACTGCCCAATACGCCATCAAACAGGTTCTGTTTAACCAAAAGCCCGGATGCAATTTGCTCCTCAATGGAGTTTTTGGTAATAAAGTTGAATATGGTGAGTTTATTGCTTTTTTGCCCCAGCCGGTCAATACGCCCGATGCGCTGGTTCTTTTTGGCCGGGTTCCAGGGCAGTTCAAAGTTTATCAGTGTATTGGCCACC
>JBBQBC010000042.1:0-22246 GCA_038317155.1 Bacteroidales bacterium | reverse complement strand
CCCCGGGCAGAAGCTCAGCAACAATATCAATCCGGGGATCTTCAATGACTTTGAATTTCCGGGCAACGAAGAAGAGGATAATTGCTGAAATAACTCCGATTGCACTTAACGAAATTACAGCATATACAAGGGTTTCGTTCACGGTTCGCTCCTTTTAGTTGGCTTTTTATCCGTATGCCGGGGCTAACCCGCAGCGTGCCACAAATGTAACAACAAATAAAAAAAATCATTAGAAACCAACAGAAAATCAACAACTATTTATATATCTGATTATCTGTAATTTACAAGATATATATATTGTAAAATATAGATATATAATCCATATATTGTTGATATTCAAAGACGAAGGTCTTTGTTTAGAATATATATAAATTACCTTCCGTTTCGAAAATTTATTCTTCATTAGCACTCCCCCAGCCCGTTGAATAATAACAAAGTATAATAATGTCTTGAAAAATAAATGAAATTGACTCCAAATGAAGAAAATCCGGCTTCATTTCCCCGCTATTAATGTTTAGGCTGTCCGGTCATTAAATTTCAAGAAATCAGATTCGGATAATTAGGGTCTGCTGAAAAACTCAAAAAAACCGACACACTTTCACGTTACGGTGCTCTGCACCTTAAAATCCTCTTATTCTGCGATTTACTACCAATGTTTCGCCACTCTGTGGCTTTGACTGATAAAAAGTGGTATAATTCACAAACCAGATGCACGGCTTTTTTATGTTATTACGTTATTTCCATGCACCTGATTCTCTTTTTCACCATGTAGTAGTTTTATTTTGAAGTATATAGATATTTTTCATCAGGCCCTAATTATAGCTTAAGGTTGAGACAGATTCTGTAATTCCTGCTATAAAATTGAGATTAAAATAATGGTTGAGCCTGCTCCGAAAAGTCAATAAAAAAGAATAGACACCAATTCTCCAAGACACCAATTTACGTATAATATTGTATATCAAAATATTGAAATTGGTGAGATTTGGTGTTTTTATGGCTAGTGTCAAATAATTAGTTTTCGGAGTGGACTCATGGTTGTATATTCTATAAAATAAAGAATCCCGCCACTTCACTAGCAGCGGGATTCCTGGCAATTTTAGCATTCCTACTGCAGCATAATTTTCGTTGTTATCACGTCTGTGCCCACTGAAAGCTTCAACAGGTAAATACCTTTAGGTTGTGACGACAAATCAAGGATGGTTTTAAACTGGCTGTGACTATTGGTATATTGATTGTCAATAACCTGCTCTCCGAGCGCATCGGTCAATGTCAACCGGAAACGAAGATTAACCGGAATTCCCGCAACTTCGACACTGAATTTGCCGGTAGTAGGATTAGGAAGAATCTTCACGGTAGGTTTAAGCGGTGAATCAACGCCAAGGCAGGCCGCAAACTGAATTGTCTGGTCTGCATGAACTTCACCGCAATTGAAGGCATTGGTCGCAGTCAGTGTTAGCATTACCGAGCCTTGAATGGTATCCTGGGTTCCAGGCAGATAGCGGGTATTCAATGAGTTAGGATTATCGAATATGCCATTACCTGAGGAACTCCAAATGGTTGAAGAAGAATTCATGGCTGTTCCTTTTATCAGAATACTTGATGTTTTGCAGATGGTCGTATCATTGCTGGCAGTAACCTGTGATAATTGATTGATGACAACCATCAGATTATCGGAAACAGGATCACAAAGCGCATTGGAATTTGCAATAATACTCAACTCCACCTGACCAGCATTCATATCAGCAGAGCCAGGAATATAGGTTGTTGACAAGGCTGAAGCATCCCCAAACTGACCATCGCCCGTTGAAGACCAGCCAACAGAAGTATAATTAGAGGCTATCGCGTTAACCACGACCGGTTCACCTGAGCAGACTACCACGTCATCTCCTGCTAGGATTGTTGCAGGCGAATAAATTGTAACGGTCAGATTATCAGAAACCCCGGTACAGGGAGCATTTCCATTTGCCGTAAGGGTAAGCAAAACCGAACCCTGGGCAATGTCAGTTGCACTGGGTGTATAAACAGCATCTGCAACAGTGGGATTACTAAAACTTCCATTACCGGCCGTAGTCCACAATAGTGAGCTATACTGAGAGCCAGAGCCTGCAAGCTGAACAGGATTGTTCTGACAGATTTCAAGAGCTTCACCGGCTAAAACCGACGGAGGAGCCTGAATGGTTAATAATAATTCATCGGAAGCAGCTTCGCAACCGAAAGCGCTGAATGCAGTTACAATAAGTCTAACGCTTCCTGCTTCTATATCCTGTGGACCTGGTGTGTAATCAGAGCGGGCTGCATTCGGGTTTTCAAATACACCATCTCCCTGTGTTTCCCAGAGAATTGAATCCTGGTTAAATGGTATAGAACTGAGGGTTATATCTGAGCCGGCACAAATAGTAACATCATTGGGTGCTACAATCGTAGGTAAAGGGTTAACTGTAATAGTGATAGAGGAAGATGTAGAATTGCCTCCACTGGTAACCATTACTGAATATTCGGTAGTAACAAGGGGTGTAACGACAGGATTTGGCAGATTGGAGGTAAATCCCACCGGAACAGAACTCCAGGCATAAACCACACCTGCTCCAGCTCCGGTTACCTGAACATTAAGCTGTGAACTCTCGCCTGCACAGAGTGTTTGCGGGCTTGCCGATACTAAGGCAACCAACGGTTGTCCGAAGGTAAAGGATCCAATGCGCGTTTTCCAGTTCTGATCACTGGTAGCTGTATAATATTCCTGAGTATACCAGAAAACAGAGTCAGCTACCGGATCGACCGACATCATACTGTAATCGCCCCATCGCTGGTATGATGAAGTCTGCGATCCGCCGCCTGCTATTATGTCCTGCTCTGCAAAGGTCATTTCGCCAAGTGGGTCGCTCGCACGACGACCAGTATAGCGAATCGAAGGGAAAAGCGTCGAAGATGAGGCAGAGTATCCCAGAGCTATATCACCATAACTATTCATGGCGATAGAACCCATCCAGCGGGAAGTGGCATCGGGTGAGTAAGTTCCCTGCTGGTAGATTTGCCAACCTGAGCCAGTATTCCGGAACTCATACCAACGCACAGCGGCATGGCCTGAAACATTTATTGAATGGTTGGTAACCATTGACTGATAAGATCCAAAATTTCTATATTGCAAACGATACATCAACCGGTCGCTAACCGACATAAGCGTAGTTGAGGTATTTTTTTGCGGGATTCCCGAAATATTGGAGCTGAATGATTGAACTGGCAGTGTGACCAGTTGTGAAAAAGTAGAATTTGCAGGGGTTGTCCAATCGGCCTGGAGGCTATAGAGCACGAATCTGTCAGGATTTCCATCGCGGACATATCCGAACAATGCGGGGCTTCCAGCCGGAGCAGGCGTTCCGTCGCAATCGGCAGGAAGAAATGCTGAAGGGTCACCTCCTGAGGGAGTGGTGAAAAAAATCATAGATGCGGATGGGTCACCGGCCAGCATTTTGGTACGATCAAGTGCGGCAACGCCCGTACCTGCCCAATTCAGGTTTCCGGCAGAAAATGAATTCACCGAAAGGTAATATCCATTGTTCCAGACACCAAGTTTTGGATAGTCGGGCATATTGGTAAATGTAAAAGCGTAACGATACCAGGCACCCGTGGGATCACCGGTTTGTGAGACTGCAATCAACTCATAAAACGGGCCATTGGGATAATTAGGCAACGCAAACTGGCTTGCAATCCAGCGATCGGCCTGATCATCATAAATTACAATAGGGTCACCATCGTTTGAACTTGACCAGGGCCCCGGAAAGCCATTCCAAAGAGTTTTGCTATTAACAGGGCCATAAAGCAATGTACCAGACCTATTCCAGATGGCGAATGAAAGGTTAACCATTTGCATATAATGGTTAGGGCCAATATCACCCTGGGTATCAGGAGGCTGTACATAATTTACATTACCAACTCCGTTAAAACTCAACAGCAGTTGACTTTCACGGCTTCCCTGCTCAGTCTGAGCATTTCTGAAATCCTCATCCGAAGCTTCAGGAAGAGGAAGGTTGCGATGCTCAGGCATGTTGAGCTTATTTTTTACAACGCCATCTTTCCAGCTTCGGTCGACTTTGCCTGATGGGATTATGGGTATATCTCGAAGAGGCGGCGATATATCAAAGAATGCTGCCTGAGAAACCTCTGAGGGCCGGAAAATTTCCTGTTGGGCTAAGGCGAATAATCCAAAACCCAGGATAAAAAGGAACAAAGTAGTTAAAAACTTCATAGTTGTGTGGTGTTAATTTGCTTTATTTATTAATTCAACTTTCGAAAGTTCATCAATTCTTGAAAATCAGCTAAAAAGTAGCATGCCTGTTTAGTTATGCTATTGAATATCAATAACTTATTTTAAACAAACAAGCATAGAAATAAAATTTGCGGTCTGGCAAAAGTACAACAATCGTTTAAGAAAGAAGATTTTTTTTAAGTGAAAAAGAACTTTAGAATATTTTAAGCATTTTAACCCTAATAATTCACAAATCTTTAACCTCAATAGTCCGTTCTATTTTTGCCTCACGTCTGTCTGCCGAGCAGACAAGCAAAGAAGCAAAGACCCCGCCAAAAAAGCGGCGCAGGCATCAATCAGGATGGCTATAGAATTGATTTTCTGTATAATGCAAAAGTTTACCAAAGTATTGGAAATAATTAAAGCGATAAATATTTTTTATGACTGGTTTAATAGATATTTAAATAACAATAAATGTAACAACCCACACCTAACCACCAGATTATCATATTATTAATAAATTTCTTAAAAATAATTGACAATAAACTTGCTTTTGCCTTTTGAAAGAAAGTATCTTTGCAGAGTGAACATTCACTTACTTTTATAATTTTATAGAAATGACAGTTGAATTATCTGACTCGCAAAAAGAAATCATTGATGTTTCAATGAAACTATTTGCCGCAAGTGAAATTCCGGGTCTGACAATAAAAAACCTGGCGAAAAAGATCGGGTTCTCCGAATCGGAAATTTATCGTCAATATGAGAACAAAACTCAGATTTTGGCTGCCAATCTGAATTTATTCAGGCAGAATAAGAATCACATTTTTAATGCCGGACTAACCACTGAAGTCAACGCAGTAGCCAAAATAAACCACCTGCTTACAAACCAATCTGAGCTTTCCCCGACTTCACTTTCGTTGATGGCCGTATTTCTTTCGGAATTGATTCAAAATTTAAACTAATGAAAAAGAAAAAAAAATGCCCGATGATGTTGGTAATTACTCACTCACTTAAAGTGATGTTAATAACCATTACGCTCATCTTCTCAACAGTTGCAAATGCCCAGAACTGGACACTGCAGCAGTGCATAGATACAGCCCGGCTTCATAATAAAAATCTGCAGATGAACAGGAATAGCATGGAAATAGGTGAACAAAGGCAACAAGAGGCCAAAGCCAACCTGATTCCCAAAGTCAACCTGAACGCTGATTATAAATATTTTGTCGATTTGCCTTATCAATTCATGCCTCAAGCGGCCTTTGGCGGGCCGGAGGGCAAGTTTAAAGAGGTGCAGATGGGCGTGCCGCACAACATGGGCGCCAATATTCAATTGACCGTGCCACTTTACAATCCGCAAATTTATGGCGCGATTAAAACCACCGGAATAGCTGCGGAAATGAGCGGGCTTCAATATAAAAAGACTGCCGAACAGCTCTATTTCGAAATATCAAACCTCTATTACAATGCACAAATCCTGATTAACCAACAAGCCTTTCTTGACAGTAATCTTGCGAATACAGCCAAACTGCTGGAAAACTTAAAGTTGCTCCATTCACAGCTAATGATTAAGAAAAGCGATGTCACGAAAGTGGAACTTCAGCAGCAGCAATTAACCACGCAGCGCGAACTTATCGCAAACAATTACGAGCAGGTAATGAATACGCTGAAGTTTATGATGGGGATTCATTTTGAGCAAAATGTTCAGATTGAGCCTGAAATCATGCACATAACCGGGATTGACTATCCGCATTTATCACCGGTTGATCAGGAAATTGCAAACACTCAGCATAAACTGCTGTCCAGTGAAATGCGCTCTCTGAAGTATTCACGTTTACCCTCCGTTTCGCTCTATGGGAGTTATGGACAAACGGGGTTCGGCTATGACAAAAAGCCAAACGATTTTCTCAAATTCTATCCAACAAGTTTCGTTGGTTTACAACTATCGGTTCCCGTTTTCAACGGAACGGTAACGAGACGGAAAATCAATCAGAAATCGCTGGAAATTCTAAACAGCGAATTGCAGGTTGATCTGGTAACGGAACAAAACCAACTGCTCGTTGAGAATGCTACCCGCAAACGATTGGTGAACAGTCAAACCATTGAAAACACCCTGGCTCAAACTGCCCTGGCAAATACAGTTTACCAACAGATACTATTGCAGCAAAAGGAAGGAACAGCAAGCCTGACCGAGGTTCTGCTGGCCGACAATGTGCTTCGCGAGGCCCAACAAAGCTATTTATCGGCTATCGTGGATTTTCTGAAAGCCAATCTTGAATTGAAAAAATTAACCGGAAATATTTCATCAAACAATTAAAAGTAACGACCATGTTGAAAAAGATCATTTATATCGTTGTGGCACTTGGGTTAATTGCGCTCACCGTTTACAAACTGAAAAGCAACAAACAAAAGACCCAAAACAGAGTCTATCAATACAATAAAGAGCAGGCAATCAACGTGCAGGCCATCACTCTAAAGCTTGAAAGCGCTAAAAACGATATTTCATATCCGGGAACTTTTGAACCCAATAAGGAAACAAAAATAAGCGCTGACATCCAGGGTAAAATTAATTCGGTTTTGATTGACGTTGGAAGCTATGTAAGGAAAGGCCAGACTTTAATTCAGCTGGATAACGCGTTGCTGAAGCTGCAATTGCAAACCGCTGAAATTCAAATTGAAGGATTGGAAGCTGACGTAAAACGATATACCATCCTTTCCAATGCTGACGCTATTCAGGGAGTTCAACTGGAAAAATCAGAATTAGCGCTAAAATCGGCCATGGTTCAGCGGGCTACTTTAATCGAACAGATCAATAAAACCAGTATCGTAGCACCTTTTGGCGGAATTGTTACTGCCAAACTTACCGAAGAAGGCGCCTTTGCAGCACTGGGTATTCCACTGCTTCAAATTACAGATATTTCAACACTAAAATTTACGGTAAACGTTCCGGAGCAGGAGTTAAGTCAGTTCAAAACCAATCAAATATTTTCGCTTGCTGCTGATGCATATCCTGAAACCAAACTGTCGGGGAAGGTTATCATGACAGGCAGTAAAGCGAACATGGGGAATAGTTTCCCGGTACAATTTTCAGTAAATAACATCACTGATTTAAAAATAAAATCGGGGATGTTTGGGCAGGTACAGGTGAAAGCCGATATTGAAGAACATCATATCATCATCCCGGCTTCTGCTGTTGTCGGAACAAATATTCAACCACAGGTTTATGCTGTGAGAAACGGCAAAGCAATTCTTCAAAATGTTAACATTTCATCCAGAATCCAAAATAAAGTGCTGGTATCAAGCGGTTTAACCGAAGGAGATATCATTATAACCAATGGGTTTATTAATCTGTTTGATGGGGCAAATGTTTCAATCAGCAATTAAGAATTCAAAACCATGAACCTTACAAAAATAGCAATCAACCGCCCGTCGCTGATCATCGTTCTTTTCAGCGTGTTCACCTTGTTGGGGATCATCGGGTATAAAAACCTGGGGTATGAACTGTTGCCTGACTTTAACCAGCCGGTTGTTGTCATAAAAACAATGTATCCGGGCGCTGAACCTAATGAGGTGGAAACCTCTGTTTCCAGGAAAATAGAGGATGCTTTATCGAATCTCGAAGGTGTGGATTATCTGGAGACAAAGTCAATGCCCAATGCCTCCGTAATTATTGCCAACCTGAAATACGGTACCAATCTGAACATTGCCATGCAGGATGCCCAGCGATATATCGACAATATCCGCAAAGACCTGCCAGCAGATATTTTGAGTCCGGTAATGAGCAAGGTTTCGCCAAACGATTTGCCCATTATTTCGATCAGTGCAACAAGTAAATTGCCGGCAACGGAATTCTATCAGAAGATGAAAGATGAGTATCTTCCTCAAATACAGCAATTAAAAGGAGTGGCAGAAATAACCCTGCTCGGGGGCGAAGAAAGAGAAGTGCAGGTAAAGGTTGATCAGGATAAACTGAAGCTGTATAAAATATCACTTTACCAGGTTGTAGAAGCAATTAACAGATCAGGTATTGATTTACCGGCAGGTAAAGCACAAAATGATGCAGAAAGCAATTCAGTCAGGCTGATCGGAAAGTTTTCATCCGTAAATGACATTATGAATGTGCAACTAGCCATGCCTGCTCCCGGAATGCCGGTTTATGTAAAAGACGTTGCCACGGTGATAGATGGCGTGAAAGAAGTAAGTTCAGTTAGCCGTTACAATGGCGTAAACGGGATAGGCCTTTTATTGAAAAAGCAAGGTGATGCCAATGCCGTGGAAGTTTCAAAATTAGTTCATGCGAAACTCAAACAAATTGAAAGCGCTAACTCAAAATATGGGATAAAATTTGATGTTGCCGATGATTCAACCGAAATGACTATTGCCGCAGTAAATTCAGTGGTCGATGACCTGATTTTAGCGGTTATTTTAGTCTCACTGGTTATGTTCTTGTTTTTAAGGAGTTACCGAAATTCTTTGATTGTATTAATTGCTATCCCCACCTCATTGATTACCGCGTTTGCCGTGATGTGGCTGATGGGTTTCACACTAAACCTGATGACCTTGCTTGCCATGTCGTTAATTATTGGAATCCTGGTGGATGACGCCATTGTAATTCTGGAAAATATCCAGCGGCATTTAGATATGGGCAAAGAAAAAGGGGCCGCAGCACTTGAAGGTCGTATGGAAATTGGATTCTCTGCCATTTCAATTACCCTGGTCGACGTGGTGGTATTCTTACCTATTCTGTTTTTGCAGGTGTTTGTTGCCGATATGCTGAAACAGTTTTCGATAGTGGTAATTACTTCTACACTTACCAGTTTGCTGGTCGGTTTCACCCTGGTACCATGGCTGGCTTCACGAATCGGGAAAAAGGAAGATTTACAACCCACCAACTTCATTAACCGCTTCCTGCTTTGGTTTGAAAAACAATTAACATCATTCATCAATTGGTATGGCCATCAGTTAGAATGGGTGCTTAGCCATAAGCTCATCTTTACCGGATTCGTTATTTTTCTATTGGTAATAACCGTTGTGATCATGAAACAAGGCATTATCGGGAAGGAAATGATGTCGACCGGCGATCAGGGAAAGTTTCGCCTGAATCTGGAATATGACAAAACAACAACGGTTCAGGAGAATAATATAAGAACGCGATACGTCGAAAACTATATTTTGCAGCAGCCCGAAGTAGCAACACTTTTCAGCAATATTGCCGGACCAAGCACAGGGATTGGCAGTTTGGGGGTTGGCTCCTCCAATTTATCCGAATTTACCATCCAGTTAAAGGCTGAAAAAGTAAGAGGCATTAAAACAGAGCCATTTATGAAATCACTTCGCAAAGAACTCAACAAAGAGTTTCCCGGAATTAACTTCTCAATGGCTGTTTTAGGATTGTTACCCAAACAGTCACCCATCAAAATAACCCTGAGCGGGAGCGACCTGGCTTTGGTAATGAAAACAGGAGATAAACTAAAAGCTGCCATTGAGAAAATTCCCGGAGCCGACAATGTACAACTATCTGTAAAAGAAGCAAGTCCGGAATATAAGGTAATTCCAGACAAAGAGAAGATGCAGCGGCTGGGGTTAACAACTGCTTATGTCGGATTAAATTTAAGAACTGCCTTTACCGGAAACGATGATGCAACTTTAACCGAAAATGGAACAGAATATCCGGTGAGGATCTGGCTGGATGACTTTGAACGGAAAAATTACGAAGATGTACAACATTTTATTATCGTGAATCCGATGAATATCCCTGTTGAAGTTTCGCAATTTGCTGAGGTGAGGCAGGATAATTCGCCTTCGCTGCTCGAAAGACTAGACCGGCAGGCTTCTGTTACCATAACTTCCGAATCGTTCGGGAGACCATCGGGAACTTTGGCCGATGATGCAATCAGTTTTCTGAAAACTCAACCCTTGCCCGAAGGTGTAAAATTGACATGGGGAGCAGATATCAAGACACAAAACGAAAGTTTTGGTGCTTTGGGCTCAGTACTTCTAATCTCATTTATACTTATTTACCTGATTATGATAGCGCTGTATGACAGCTATATCTATCCGTTTGTGGCATTATTTGCCATTCCGATGGCAGCAATCGGAGCTTTTCTGGCCTTAAACTTATCGTTAAATAATTTAACCTTATTTGCACAGTTAGGCCTGATCATGCTCATGGGTTTGGTAACAAAAAATGCCATTTTAATTGTGGATTTCACCAATCAATTGAAGTCTCAGGGAAAATATTATAAAGAGGCACTGATCATTGCAGGTAAAGAGCGTATGCGCCCCATCTTAATGACCACATTAGCTATGGCAATTGGTATGTTGCCCATTGCATTGGCCAGAGGCACTGCCAGCGAATGGAAAAACGGCCTGGCCTGGGTAATTATTGGCGGGTTGCTCTCTTCCATGATTTTGACTGTTTATTTAGTACCGATGGTGTACTATCTTGTGGATAGAACTAAAGAGAGGTTTGGCAAAAAAGTAACTGATAAAAAAAATAAAACTGGAATTATAACCGCCCATGAGACAGCTAATTAAACATACATGTCGCTTTGGCATTGGGATATTCCTGCTTCTTTCTGCCAGCTCATTTGCCCCGGCAGAAAAAGCCACAGGCTTCTCATTAACGGTGGAAGTGAATGAACTCCGCAATTCTACTGGTACGGTTCTTTTTGCATTATATAACCGGAAGGATGCTTTCCCTGATGAGCATTATAGAAAATACTACGGCAGAGTTAGCAAAAAGATTGTAAATGGTAGGTGTGAAGCAACCTTTAGCAACCTTCCGGCAGGGAAATATGCCGTAAACATTCTGCACGACGAGGACTCCAACGGAAAGATTAAAAAAGGGTTGATTTTTCCGAAAGAGGGAATCGGCTTTTCAAACTATCAATCAATTGGTATTTCAAACAAACCCACGTTTCAAAAAGCATCATTTGAACTAAAAGGGAACAAAGAAATCAACGTTACTATGATTTACTTTTAAAAAATGAAAACAGTTACTTCTTTTTGCTCTTTTAATTGGGAACTAAAACTACAAATATGAGTTGGGTTATGCCTTTAGTACCAATCCGATATATTATTTTTACCGACATTGTTGGAAATTCCACTTTTAATGATTCGTTCAATTGATATTTTTATTAATTTTGTGTGCGAATATTCACTTACAATTATAAACAATCTAAACCTTAACCAAATGAAGATTACAAAATACCAGGATCAACAGATCAAAGACACCCCGCACAAAGTGGATGTGCGTGAAATGTACAACCACGAATCGGCCCAGGCTATGCTGATGGCGTTAAAACCTGGCGAAAGCTTGAAACCCCACAAAACCCCGGTGGATGTATTTTTCTTTATTCTGGAAGGAAAGCCTACCATTCATATTGGTGAAGAAAGTGAAGTTTGCACGGCAGATTCACTGATTGAAAGCCCGGCAAACATTGTGCATTACATGAGCAATGAATCTGATACATTGGCCCGCATTCTCGTGGTAAAAGCACCTCGTCCGGTAAATGCAGCCCGGGTTTTGTAAGCGAATTGAATAAAATAGGTTGTCATTAAAGTGCAATTACAAAACCATGGAAATTACCCCACGTCAGTTTGAAATTATTGAAGCTGCGGGGCGCATACTAACCACTTCAGGCGTAAGCGGCCTCACCATAAAAAATTTGGCCAAAGAAATGCATTTTTCCGAAAGTGCCATATACCGGCACTTTGCCAGCAAGGAAGATATTGTGGTTACTATGCTCAATTATTTGTCTGATGATACCGAAAAACGGCTGAGCAATCTTCCGGCATCCAAATCTCCTGAGGAGGAATTTATGTCTATTTTCCGTGAACAAATCCGGTTTTTCAAACAGAACCCGCATTTTGTGGTAGCTGTATTTTCAGATGGGTTGATGGAGGAGAACCAACGGATTAACGGTGCAATCCTCAAAGTATTGAACGTAAAAATGAGGCACCTGATACCTGTGATCATGGAAGGCCAGCAGAAAGGCGTCTTCACGAATACCATTACCAGCGACGAACTCATGCATATTGTATTGGGCGCTTTTAAACTTCAGATGTTCAAATGGCGGGTGGCCAATTTTCAGTTCGACATTGAGCGGAATGGTGAAAATATGCTGCAAAGCATGCTAACCTTAATGAAAATAAAGTAAAACGGGCCTGATTAATAATAATTCGGTGAAAATGCCTCAAGCCTGTCTGCTTGATTGCTCAAGCAATCAGGCAGGCAAAGACGCAAAGCGATGCACTGAGCCTGCCTGATTGTCATCTGGCAGACAGGCTTGTCGAAGTGACGCAACGTTTTGTTTTTGAATGAATTTGAAACCAAGTGAGAGTATTGCAACGATTTATGAAATATTATATAGAACTTATTAACAGGGAATTGACTTAAAACATTTTTCAGTTTTTAGATATGGGAGATTGATTTTTTTCGCGGCCCGTGCATCCATTGAAAAACAAAACATAAACACATGAAAAACAGGAAAATACTCCCGTATATCCTTGCAGCACTGTTGGCTGTTTTCGGATTAATCACCCTATTCCTTAGCAGTTCAATTATACTTGATCTATTCAATGTGAGGGAGCAGGAAGGCAATTATGTGTTGCTGGTAGTTTGGGCCAACTTGCTGTGCAGCTTACTCTATCTGGCGGCCGCATACGGATTCACTCAAAGGAAACGATGGACCTTAAGCTTGCTTCTGGCATCAACCGGAGTGTTGTTGCTTGCCTTCGTGGGATTGCTCATTCACATCAATTCCGGTGGTTTGTATGAAACCAAAACAATAGGCGCACTGATTTTCAGGGCTATAGTTACGCTGATTTTCGCCTTAATGGCCTGGTTAATTATCAACAAAAACGGACAGAGAACCGAGGCGACTTAAGCCCAACTGTAACATACAAGAAAAAAATATCCATTGTTTTCCGGCATGAATAATACGTACTGAGATTTAGACAAATCCGGACAATGAAAAGCGCACTCCTGATATTGATGCTCATTGCATTTCACCCCTATCCCGGCCAGACACAGGATTCAGGGTGGCGGAAACCCTTGGGCCTTAACGCCATATCGCAGGTGAACCAGGGGAACAGTTATATTACCTTTCCAACAGATATGGGCAATCTGGAACCTCTTTGGTTTGAAGCCAACCTTATCCCGAACTTTAACATCCGCGAAAGTAAGAATTCACGTCTGATGGGTGTGCTTACTCCGCAAGTAATTCTGAGGATGTACCAGGAAGATTCTTATCCCGTGCGCACACCGAGCTATATGCCACACATCACCGTATATTATCGAATTACGGATAAGGAAAAAGCCCGTGGCATTTGTCTTTTTGGGCGGTTTAAGCACCACTCTAACGGACAGCAGGGTAGTTTTTACACAGACAGCGGCCAAATAAACCGGGAAACCGGTAATTTTGCTGTCAACCGAATTGAAGGGGGTGTTATTCTATCCAATACCAACAGCCGTTTTAAAGCCTACCAGTTTTTTGCATCCTCCCTTGAAGTTAACCCCTGGTGCGTGCCGGAATTAGATGGAATATATAGCAAGTTACGATGGAACAATACTTTTACTGTATTCAAATTACCCGTTGGCGAATTTGACAGGAACCATGAAAAAGCACTTGTTTCAATAAGAGTGGAAACTTCCTGGATGTTTGGCAATGTTAATGACTGGAACAATTTTCCAACAGACAGGCTAAACCTGGCACTCACCATACACTACCTTCCAAGATTTTTTGAGGATATCGGTTTTTTTGTTCAACTTTACCATGGACAGGATTATTACAATATCTACTTCGACCATCAACTGGATGTGCTGAGGTTTGGCTTGATGACTGGGAAATTGAGGTTTTGAGGATGAAGTTGATTTGTTGATTTGTTGAGTTGTTGAGTTGTTGAGTTGTTGAGTTGTTTGAAGTGGGCATCCTAACAAGTTTTCTTCCAACTTGTTAAGTCATAGGAGTGGGTGATAAGCAGATTTGTTGCCCTTGGACTGGCTCAAGGATGATTCGATAAAAAGTTCACCAACCACTATTGCTTTTATAGATTATGTGCTGGCGTTCTTGTTATTCTTTTTCAAATTCTTCCATTTCTTTATAAAATTCGAGGGCTTTTTCAACGGACTTCCCGCCCGAACCTGCAATCATATTCCGAAACCATTTTTTAGATAGATTTTCGGGTTTATGTTGTGTGTATAACCAAAAAGTAAAGTAAATAAAGCTACCAGTCATAAATATTTGTAAGATAATGTAAGGTAATCCCACATCCTGTGGAAACCAACGGTCGCTTAAATAAAAGGTAGTCCAAAATGGGAGTTGTAAAATCATAATTTTGGAATGGTTAATAATGGAAAGTTGAAGTTTTGACAATTGTTTCTGAATTTCCATCACACTTCCATCGTAATTTATATTTTTTGTCCAGGCGAGATGTTTGATATAGTCTGCAAACCCTTTTATATTTATTAATGCTATTGCAGTCATTGAAATAATAAAGTAATTGTTTGCCGAAGAATAATTCGAAATAGCATAAACCAAGGCGTAGCCTAATATGAGAAGATAAAATACAAAAGCGATAATTCCGGTCGTTGTTAATCTAACCAGGCCCTTTAAAGAGGATTCTACCTTTAGGCTAATGGTCTCATTTAGCAGTCGTTTATTGATTTCCAAAGTTTTTTCGATTTTAGCATTTTGTTCTTTCCAAATGCTGATCAATTCTATATTTTCCATTTTATTGATTTTTAATTTGAGTAAATTTTTGTTTCAGGACGTTTTTGATTCGGTTTATTTTAGTTGCAACATTCGTTTCCGAGATTCCGATAATTTGTGAAATTTCTTTGTGACTCTTTTCCTCCAAATAAAGTAGCATCAATGCTTTGTCCAAATCTTTTAATTGCAAAATTATCTGTTGCAGCATACCCAGGTTGCTTTCCTTATCTTCAGGGTTATCATTATCCGTAAAATTGACAATTCCGTCTGTTAAAGGATTTAATATTTTTCGCCTTCTTTGGTCTTTTCGGTAAAATGAAATGGCTACGTTCAATGAAATCCGGTACATCCAGGTTGACTGCTTGAAATTGTTGTCATAATTGTCAAACGATTTCCATAATTGAATTACAATTTCCTGAAAAAGATCTTTTCGGTCTTCAACGCTTTTGCAGTATGAGTTTACCACTTTAAAAATAATTCCCTTATTTAATTCAATAACTGAAAGAAAAGTGTCGGATTTATCTATTTTGTTCATTCTTCATGTTTTTCAGAGCATCAGCCTGGTTATGATTATCGTTTTCTTTCTTTGCGGAAGATTTTTCAATTTTGTCCTGATTACCGAAGAATTGGTTTCTTGTAATTGTTATTCCACAACCAGATGTCAAGATGATTGTCGAAATAAGAACAATGCCAAAGATTTTGTTTTTCCCGTTTCCCATTAGATTAAATAATTTGGAGTTGAGATTAATATTTTCCTAATTATTCGCACAAGGGGGCAGAATATCACATTTCTTTAAAAATATTTATAGGTATGTCAATTGGTTGTTGATAGTGAGTAATTTTTTGATAATATGGAATAGGCATTTTGCTTCAATTGATTAATTTGGATATCCAAATTAAATGCGATTATTTTTTGTTCTCCATGTTCCTTTTTTCGTTGGTGTTAAAAAATGGGTGTCAATGTGTTGGGTGGTGCAATGTGAAGCATTTTCGAAAATCCACTTTTCAAACAGCTAAATTATTAGTTAAAAGTACGTTGTACCTTTATGTCAGATTGTGAATTATCAGACTATTGAACTAAAAATATCCCAAAGCTGCATTTAAGAAAAATATCGCCAACCAGAGAATATAAAATATCATAAAAAACAATTTAAAAACCATTAAAAAGGGATTTGTTTAACTTGAATTTCATGTCAATCAGGCTTTTCAGGGCGAGGTACTTTGAGGAGCATGAAACCTTGATTATAATGCTCAGTATTGATTCTAAAATTAGACGCATAATACATATAAAATCAAACAACTCAATCTGGTTTTCAGCTTTTGACAACAGTTTTTGTTTTAAACTGCTGACAACGGTTATTAGCGATTTATCACTTCACCCACTATTGTCTCTTATATGCTGTTGGCCTTGATTACTTTTATTTTGATATTGGGGTTCGGGTTCAAATAATTTTGTTTGCCCGGAAAAAATATCGTATTTACTCAGATTATCTTCGGCAATCAGCTCATTTATGATTTTATAATCACGAGAGTGATAGGCATTTAATAATGCTGCAGCACTTTCGACTGGTATAGCATTAATTAAAGGGATCCGAAGTTTCTTAAGGTTCTGACTTTGCCATCTGGGGTAGCCTCCGTTCATTTTTGTTCCAAGTTCCAATAGCTGATTCAATACAAAATCAGACATCAACAGGGCTGCAAGTATTGCTAGTTTATCGTAGCCGTTACCCTTAATATAATATATATTATGATGTGGATAAAAATTGCCTTTATCTATGAATAAATGACTATTCCCGGAGATATCAGGAAGAACAATCTTATACTCATTTGTTAAGTTTTGATTAATGCGATCAATGGTCTTGTACCAGAACTTCGGATTCTTCTTTGATATATGCCTTTTGTCAAGAATTTCCCTTTTAGATTCAAGATAATTCTTGGCTTTGGGAAATCTATTCAAGTCGATTAGCCCGCCATCTTTATTAAATGGGTTCAATATGTAATTTCCAGACCAATTTAATTGGTTATTCTTTAAGTCTCTGGAGGTCAATATCGGTATAAGTAGATCGTGCTCAACAAAAGTCTTAAAGTCATTGCGAATAAAAACTTTATCAGAGCCAGTAGCAACACCAATACCAATTTCGAAACCTTGATTTTCAATTGAATCAAGAAATTTTTCGTATTGATAACCTTTAGAATTGAGGGGAAACCAATTCAGTGAATTGGATGTGCATATCGTTCTTAAACTCACTGCTTCGAAATCAAATCCTACCAGGTTTGAAAGGTTATTAATTTTATAATAGCTGGCTTTCGCCGAATGTGAAGATTTAATAATCGTCGTAATAGCTGGATACGCGATAACATTTTCTTCAAAAGGACAGGTTTCTTCAAGATCAATTATCTCTTTGAGTGAGTAAGTCAAATGAATTAGCTTTCTAAGTCCTTTGCCATATTGATTTTTTAACCAGCGATTTGAGCATATAAAAGTTAAGATACCTTCATTCTTAAGTAGTTTTAACCCTTTTTCATAAAATGCAATGTATAAATCACTTCTATGGGTAAAGGTGCCGAAAATGTTTCTGTATTCTTTTTTAAGTACTTCGGGAATATTCTCATGTCTAACATAAGGCGGATTGCCAATTACTAAATCGCATTTGTTAGTTTTGGAAAGCAGAAAGTCTTCTATCCGAATTAATCCTTCAGGAATAGAAGCCGAGTAGTAATTTAACTTATATCGAACCCTTTCTTTAAGAAGATCAGCCATTTCTACATCGATTTCAAAAAAGGTAAGGTTGGAAATGGCTTGTTGAAAGGGGAAATCGAATTCCAAAGACGATAAATAAAGCCGATCTATAATTTCAATCGCAAACGCACCATCTCCTGCTGCAGGTTCAATTACCTTAATATCACGAAGGTTCATTTTGGCTGTAAATCCTACCCGATCAAGCATGAACTCAACCACCTGTGGTTTAGTTAAAACCAGGCCGTGACTATTTCCGTTCGATCGAGTGCCGTATATCATTTTTCAAACTCGTTTAATTTTCCCTGTAAAAACCCCATAAAAGATAATAAAAACGTGTCAATGGAAATATCCGCTTCAGGACACGAAAATTCCAGGTTTTTATTTGTCCAAAGTAATGCAGTCGATGTGTAATGTCTTTCCTGCATAAGTTTTTGACAAAACAAAACATATCTTTGCAGATAACTCGTGTCTTTAAACTCTGGTCTGACTGAAAAATGCGGCTCTTGTATTCGAACCAGACTTGTTGACTTTACAGTGTTTTCAACGAGAATCATGTATCCTAACCAAGGTTGCTGTATTTGAGGGAATCCTTTCTCTCGAAATGCTGTCCATAAATCAATTGCACTACCTAAGGCTTCTTCTGTACGGTTATTAAAATTATTTCCAAATGAGCCTACTTGAGATTTAAACTCTATTACTGCAACCAGCGCCTTCTTTGGGCTGATTATGAGGAAATCCCAATCTTTGGTTGGCCGAAAAAAGCCTGGCAGCTGATTCCCTTTTGCGAATATGCAGGACTCTGGAACTCCCATATCTTTTGATACCTGAATAAACAGTTCAATAAATCCGTCAAGTTGCTTTCCTCCTGTAACAGACCCTCTTGTTCCCTGGTCTGACTTCTTCTGACCTTTCAGTTGGGATTCTCTTGTTTTCCAGAAGTGCTGAATTGCTTTTTCTATCTGATTTTTATATTTCTCAACGGATAGTTTTTTTATTACCATTTCTTTTCAATCATTAAAGATAATACAACACTTTTAATATTGGTTAGCATGCCCATTAATGTATCTTGCCATACACTCTCGGATTTCTTTATAAACCCTTCAGCGAAACCACCAAAATCTTTGTTAAAAGTACGGACTTTCTTTGCACCAACATGCATCCTTTTCCTACAAATTCACTGAAACAGCCATACCGCTATACTCCCCAAAAAATGGTACAACCGTATAGTTTTTCCTTTTATTGATTTTGTGAAAGTGAGGGATAAGGATACCGGTGGCAGCACCTATGGCCAGACCGGTAAGAACATCGGAAGGGAAGTGCTTGCTTGCACGCAGGCGGGAGTACCCGACTACAACCGGAGGAATCAGAGCAGCAACAAAAAGCCAGTATTTTTTGTTGCCCAGTTCAGGATGATAATCAGAATAAACCTTAGCTGTAAAAAATGAAGCCACGGCAGTCGAGGCGGTGTGACCACTAAAAAAGGAATCGCGGGTTCCTCCACCCAATTTCATATTCATATCAAAACCGGGATTATAAACGAACGGGCGGATGCGGTTATGCGTCATAGTACCTCCCCACAAATATAAATGTCCTTCAACGGCCAGGCTTTCCAGGTAGAGGCAAAGCACAGGGAACCAGTCCTTTCTGATTTGATCATCAAAACCCAAAAGAGCCGGCAAAGCCAACCCAATACTCAGTCCGATATCAGAGGTGAGTTGAGCACCATGGTAATTACCGGGATTTTGATATGCGGCCTTTCGGTCGAAAAACCAAATGTCATCGCGATTCAGATTGATTATCGTGGCGGAATCAAGCCGTGGTTTCTCCTTCAGCAACCCGAAGCCGTAATAACCAACTGCATATCCGGCAAACGTTGCGGGAGCCTCCCATTTGTAATTAACCCGGTATATCTTTTCGGGCTCAGGATTTTGAGCTTTCATCGAAAAGCTTGCCAATAGAATCGTAACCAGTAGAATTATTGTCTTCAATATGACTTTGTTACTTTTGTTAGTTTATGATATTGTTGTCAACGAACCAATCGAAGTGCCGGAATCGTCCCTTGCTCCTTATATTAATGTAAATTGATTTTGCCTCTCCAAAACCTCAAAAAATACTGGTTAAAAATACAAACTTTCTTTAAACCACCAGATACTAATTTCCAGGGGCTTAGCCATATTTACCATGCATCATCTTTCAACAAATTCAGCGCAATTACCATATCGCTATACTCCCCAATAAATGGAACAACAGCATAGTTTTTCCTTTTATTGATTTTATTACAAATGAGAAATAAGGTTACCGATGACCACACCTTTGATCAGGCTGGCAAGGCAGTCGGTGGGAAAATGTTTGCTTACATGTAGACGGTAGTAACCGACTTTATGTTCCAGTTTGAAAGATGAAAGTGATTGTCAAGCCCCTTGATTTCCATTCATTATCAATACTATGGTAAATGTCAAAGTCAACATTTTGCTCAAGCTTGAAAATTTTACCAAAAAAATAGTGTATGATGTCTAAATTTTTTTGTACTTTTATATTGAAAAAATTACATACTTGTTTTTCTATTAAGCGCACCTAAATGGATGAGCGTTTCTCAATCGGTTACGTTGTAAAAATTTATTTTGTGCAATATTTTAAAGGTCTTTGTTCATAATTTCTCCCGGATTTAAGAAAACCAAAAAACAACCATTAGTCATGAGGAAAAAATATGTAATTATTATTGTAATAGTGATTATTGCTTTAATACAGGTTATCAGGATTAATACAGTAACCCCTGAAATAAATCCTGAAAAAGACTTCCTATCAGTAACGCAAGCGCCTCCCGAGATAGCCAATATCCTGACAACCTCTTGCTATGATTGCCATTCGTATCAAACAAAGTACCCCTGGTATTCACAAATTGCACCGGTATCCTGGTTATTGGGAAATCACATTAATAAAGGTCGAAAACATCTTAACTTTTCAACATGGGCTGATTACACAGCCGATAAACAAATTTCAAAGAAGGAGAAAATTGTTGAAGAGATAGAAGAGAGTGGGATGCCCTTAAAATCCTACACCATTATACATTCAGATGCAAAGCTGACAGATGCATCCAGGCAGGTTTTGATAGATTGGTTTAAACATTTGGAGCATGGTAATGCACACGATGTAGAGTAAAATGGACAATCCGGCTGGTGGTCTCTCAGATAATCCAAATTTCTTTGAGGTCCGACCAAATCTGTTCCAGGGGATATACGGATAAAAATGCTTTCAATCCAATTCTCCATTAAAGGATGAATTAAATATTTGGTATTCAGCAAAATGCTAATCGCTCCCGCATCACCAAAACTTCGTAACTTTGCCCTCCTGAAATCAGACAAAGAAATCAACCAACCGCCCATGTTCCGAGATGAATCCGGCCAACGCCCGACACAGAAAATATTTACAGAAGTCCCGCCAAAATACGATATTCTTAACCGCATCCTTACGCTTAACCTGGACGAAGGCTGGCGTAAACAAACAGCCACCAAAGTTTTGCAAAACAAACCTGAGCGTGTGCTTGACCTTTGCTGCGGTACGGCTGATCTGACTATGCATATCGCGAAAAATGCGCCGAAATCCACTGAACTTTACGGACTGGATTTTAGCCACACCATGCTGGAGCGTGCCAAAGAAAAAGTGGCTGTCTTTGGCGAAGGAAGGGTAAAGCTGATTCAGGGTGATGCCGGAAATATGCCATTTGAGAACAATTTCTTCGATGCCATTGGCATTTCGTTTGGCTTCCGTAATCTTACCTTTGAAAATCCAGATGCACAACTTCACATCAGCGAAGTATTGCGTGTATTAAAGTCCGGCGGACGCTTCGTAATTGTGGAAACCAGTCAGCCAAAAAATAAGATCATCCGCAGTTTATACCATTTTTATCAGAAATTAATTACCGCCCCTATTGGCGGATTGATTTCGGGCAACCGCGAAGCATATAATTACCTTGCCTATTCAGCCAATCATTATTATTCCATTCCGGAAATCTCAAAGTTGCTGCTTGATGCAGGTTTCACGAAAGTGGAAGGCTTTCCACTGATGATGGGTGCCACGGCGATAGTGGTAGCAGTGAAGTGAACGACTTGGGAATCAGAGACTGAGGGACTGAGAGACTTAGAGACTGAGAGACAGAGAGACTTAGAGACTTAGAGACTGAGAGACTGAGGGACTGAGGGACTGAGGGACTGAGAGACTGAGAGACTGAGAGACTTAGAGACTGAGAGACTTAGAGACTGAGAGACTTAGAGACTTAGAGACTGAGAGACTGAGAGACTGAGAGACTGAGAGACTGAGGGACTGAGGGACTGAGAGACTGAGAGACTTAAAGACTAAGGGACTGAGAGAGGGAGAGAAGGGGAGAGAAGGGGAGACTGATACAGGGGTTCCTTCGGTTGAAAGTTAGAGACATAGAGAGGGGGAGATGGAGAGAGAATGGGGGAATGGGAGATTACCAACTGGAATTGTCAACTGCTTTTTGCCAACTGCCTGCTGCTTTTTGCCGACTGGGAGAGAATTAATTCATTCTTG
>JBBQBC010000041.1:0-22471 GCA_038317155.1 Bacteroidales bacterium | reverse complement strand
ATTTCATTCAGTGCAAAATTTTACACTTGATTTAACACAGGATTGAAGCGCAGGGGTTAACAGATTATTGAACCAGAACAGCAATGGAAACCAGCGATATTCTTAAAAAAGTACGACAGATTGAGATCAAAACCAGGGGATTGTCAAACCACATATTCTCTGGCCAGTATCATAGTGCTTTTAAGGGAAGAGGTATGGCATTCAGCGAAGTACGCGAATACCAGTACGGCGATGACATCAGGAATATTGACTGGAATGTAACAGCCCGGTTCAGCCACCCATATATTAAGGTTTTTGACGAGGAACGGGAATTAACCGTTGCCCTGCTGATTGATGTCAGTGGCTCGAATGAGTTTGGAACACAAAAACGGCTTAAAGAAGATCTCATGACAGAGATTGCCGCAGTGCTGGCATTCTCAGCCATTCACAACAACGATAAAGTAGGTGTAATTTTCTTCAGCGATAAAGTCGAAAAGTTTATTCCACCTAAAAAAGGGCTCAGCCATATTCTTCGCATTATTAGGGAATTAATAGATTTTAAGCCGGGAAGCCAGAAAACAAACATTGCCGAAGCATTGAGGTTTCTGACCAATGCCCTGAAAAAAAGGTGTACCGCATTTCTGATTTCCGACTTTATCGATACCGGATTTGAAGATGCACTAAAGATTGCCGGTAGAAAACACGACCTGGTTGCACTGCATATTATGGACAGGCGCGACCAGGAACTGCCGGATATGGGCCTTGTCAGACTTTATAGCAAAGAGGCTGATAAAAGCATCTGGGTTGACACATCAAGTACAACAGCGAGGAATAACTACCGGAATCATGCATTACAGCGGCAGACCATGCTCGATCAGGCTTTCAGAAAAAGTGGCGTTGATTTTGCCAGAATTGCAACAGGCGAAGACTATGTAAAACCATTGTTGGGACTCTTCAGAGTCAGGGGAGCCAGAAGGTAATGATCTATCAGCACAGTTTAAATATGGAGAAAAAGGGTAATAAGTCTGTAAATTTGATTGTTCATGGCTTAGCTATTTTGTTAGCTGCCTTTACAATTATAATCCCTGTCGCTTTACAGGCTCAGAAAGTTACGCCCGATACCACAAAATTCCAGATTGGAAGTCAGGTAAAGGTTACCCTGGAGCTGGAAACACAGGCGGGGGCCATTGTTGAATGGCCTGCTCTGGCTGATACGATTACAAAATCGATTGAAATTGTCTCGAAGAACCCGGTAGATACTGTTCGGACTGAAGGCAAAAAAGCACTGCTGATCCGGCAAATCATCACCATTACCTCTTTTGACACGGGCTTTATAGTATTTCCTCCTTTAACCTTTAAAGTTACGAATAAAGGCAACCAGCCGGTTGAACTCAAAAGCGAACCGGTACTTCTGGAAGTTCATAGTGTTAAGGTTGACATGGCTAAAGATATTAAAGACATCAAGCCTGTTTTAACCGCTCCTTTCACCCTGCGCGATTTTCTGCCCTGGCTGCTGTTACTGGCTGCAATTGGTCTGCTGGGAACATTGGCCTGGTTTTACATTAAGAACCGGAAAAGAAACCAACCTTTGATTAAACTTCCTTCCAGACCATCAAAGCCACCCCATGTTGTTGCACTTGAAATGCTGGAAGAATTACGCAAAGAGCAGATATGGCAAAAAGGACAGGTTAAACAGTATTACACCCGCCTTACAGATATATTAAGGGAATATTTTGATAAAAGGTATGGCGTAAATGCAGCCGAAATGACCAGTGACGAGATTATGTTTGCCATGAAAGACCAGCTGACAGAGGTTTCATCCTTTAATGACCTTCGAAAGGTGCTCACGCTTTCCGACCTGGCGAAATTCGCGAAAGGCCAGCCCATAGGTGCTGAAAATGAATTAAGTTTGACATACGCCAGAACGATAATCATGAATTCCGCGATGGCTCCTTCGCCCGGCTCAGCCCCTCTGGCTGCTGAAAAAGCAGATAACCCGGAATATACACCTGAAAAACCAATTGAGTAACTGCCATGTTTGACCACCTGAAATTTGCAAATCCCGAAGCGTTTTACCTGCTGATACTCATACCGGCGGCTATTGCCTGGTATTGGTTCAAAGGGTCAGACACCAAGGCTAAACTGCAGATATCTGATTATACTGCATTTTTAGGGAAACCCAGGTCATTAAAATTATATTTTCGCCACCTGCAGTTTATTAGTAAAGTTCTTGCATTTTCACTGCTGATCATTGCACTGGCCAGGCCACAGTCAACATTAAGCAGGCAAAGTGTCAGTGTTGAAGGAATAGACATAGTTCTGGCTATGGATATTTCAGGGAGTATGCTTGCCGAAGACTTCAAGCCCAACCGCCTGGAAGCTGCGAAAGAAGTAGCCACTGATTTTATAAAAGGACGTCCGGGCGACAGAATCGGATTGGTCGTATTCAGCGGCGAAAGCTTTACCCAATGTCCCTTGACTACTGACCACCCGGTATTGATTAACCTGTTTGATGAAATTAAAAGCGGAATGATTGAGGATGGCACTGCCATAGGAGATGGCCTTGCCACTGCCGTCAGCCGGCTAAAAGAGAGTCAGGCAATCAGCAAAGTAATTATCCTGCTTACTGACGGAGAAAACAACCGTGGGTTTATTGATCCGACTTCGGCGGCTGAAATAGCCAAAGTATTCGGAATCAGGGTATATACAATAGGTGTAGGTACAATAGGTACAGCGCCTTATCCAATGCCAACCCCGTTTGGGATACAATACCAGCAGATGGAAGTGAGGATAGATGAGCCCCTGATGAAAAAAATTGCGGAAATGACCAATGGTAAATATTTCAGGGCGACCAACAAACAGAAGCTTTCAGAGATTTACAGCGAAATAGACAAACTTGAAAAGTCGAAAGTTGATGTAACCGAATTCCGCAGGAAAAAAGAAGAGTTTAAACCATTTGCTTTGGCCGCCATTGTTTTATTGCTTCTGGATTTCGTTCTGGGAATCACTTTCTTCAGGAAGTTTCCATAATCACAAACCTTTAGGCGCTAAAAAATTACAGGAATTATGTTTAGATTCGAACATACCATTTTTTTGAACCTGCTCCTGCTGCTACCGCTGCTATTGGTGCTTTACCTGCTTTACAGAAGGTGGAAATCAAAAGTTGCCGATTCATTTGGAGAGCGGCAGGTTATTGCACAATTAATGCCCGATATTTCGCCATTCCGTGCCCACTTAAAATTCATCATTTACCTGCTGACTGTGGTTTGTGTCTTACTCGCCCTGGCGAATCCACAGGTTGGATCGAAAATTGAAAAAGCACAGCGGAAGGGAGTCGATATTGTGATTGCACTAGACGTTTCAAACAGCATGCTTGCCCAAGATATACAACCCAGCCGCATTGAACGCTCACGTCAATCCATCGCCAGGCTGATCGATGAATTAGAGAATGACCGTATCGGGATTATTGTTTTTGCCGGCAAAGCATACACACAGTTACCAATTACAACTGATTATGCAGCGGCGAAAATGATGCTTAGCTCTGTCAGACCCGACCTGGTACCCGTGCAGGGCACAGCTATAGGTCAGGCCATTGATCTGGCTATGGCTTCGTTTAAGGATGACAAAACCGGCAAAGCCATTATCATTATAACCGATGGTGAAAACCATGATGAGGATGCGGTTGAAAAAGCATCTGAAGCCGCAAAAGCAGGAATAAAGGTTTACACAATTGGCATGGGTCTTACGGAAGGTGCACCCATCCCAGTTTACAAGGATGGCCAGATTTCAGGCTTTAAAAAAGACCAGTCCGGCATTACAGTCATCACCCGGCTTGATGAAACCATGCTGACCAAAATAGCAGAAGCGGGAAATGGAATTTATGTCAGAGCCAGTAACACCCAGGCCGGGGTTCGTAAAGTGTATGAAGAAATCAGTAAGATGGAAAAAACGACTTTTGATACCATGAATTTTTCTGATTACGAAGACAGGTTCCAGTATTTCGTTGGGCTGGCAATTTTATTGATGGTTATTAACTTTCTGTTAAATGAACGGAGAAGCAAATGGGCCAACAGGATTTCATTGTTTCATCCGGCCAAGAATCTGAAAAAATGAAGTATCACATTTTGTTAACAGCATTCATGTTGCTATGGGTAGTTACCCTGCCTGCCCAGAATGACAGCCCTCTTATCAGGAATGGTAATAAGCAGTACAAAGAAGGCAAATATAAGGAGGCTGAAATTGATTACCGCAAGGCGATGGAAAATGCTCCCAAATCATACAAGGGTGAATATAACCTTGGAAATTCCCTTTACAAGCAAAATAACTGGGAGGATGCCGGTCGCAGTTTCATGAATTCAGCCGGTAAAATGAAAGAGAAAGATGTTTTAAATAAATCCGCGGCTTTGTATAACCTCGGTAATTCGATGGTGAAATCAGAAAAATACGCTGAAGGCATTGAAGCCTATAAGCAATCGCTCAGGCTCAACCCTTCAGACCATGACACCCGTTATAATCTTAGCTATGCCATGAGAAAGATGCAGCAGCAGCAACAGGAGCAGCAACAGAAAAAAGATCAGAATAAAGACGACAAAAAGGATAACAAGGAAAAACAACAACAAAACCAGCCTCAGGATCAGAGCAATCAACAGCAGGATAAGCAACAGCAGAAACAACAGATATCGAAACAGGATGCTGAGCGCATGCTTCAGGCTTTAAATAATGACGAACAGAAAACCATCGATAAAGTAAAAAAACAAAAAGTGAACCCCGTGCAGGTTCAGGTGGAAAAAGACTGGTAGCTTTGCATGATGAAATATAAGAAAACCTGTACGGACACGTTAACTGACAAAAGGAAGATGAAACCAATGAAATTATGGCTCTTTTTGTTACTGCTGATACCGGCAATTTCCGGATTTGGCCAGAAAGTTGAATTCAGGGCTTCGGCAAGTGAAGAGGTGTCTGTAGGAGATCAGTTCAGGCTTATCTATTCTGTGAATGCCCAGGCCAGTGGCTTTATTGCTCCTGTGCTGAAGGATTTCTCAGTTTTGGGTGGCCCGAGTCAGTCGTCTAGTAGCAGTATGCAGATTATCAATAATCAGGTCTCCCGATCGGTTGAATATTCATTTACATACATCCTTTTGGCTAATAATGAAGGAACCTATACCATAGCACCAGCTTCTGTTAATGTTGATGGCAAAAACTACAAATCAAACGCTGTTACCGTTAAAGTTGTTAAAGGTTCAGCAACGCAGCCGCGTGGCGGAAATCAGGGGGGGCAAAGCAATCAGCCACCTTCGGGAGAGATCGGAGCACGTGATCTTTTTGTAAAAGCATCGGTAAGTAAATCAAACCCCTATCAGGGCGAACAAATCATTGTTACTTACAAGATATACACCCGGGTTCCTGTATCAGAATATAGCATCACCAAAGCACCGGGACTGAGTGGTTTCTGGACACAGGATCTCCTGAAAGATAGTAAAAACCTCAATCAATACCGCGAAACTATTGACGGTCAGGAATATGTTGTGGCCGATATAAAGAAAGACGCCATGTTCGCACAAAAATCGGGCAATCTCACCATCGAGCCTCTCGAAATGGATGTTATAGCCCAGGTTAAGCGAAAAGCCAGCCGGGGAAAAACAAACGACCCGTTCTTCGATAATTTCTTTGACGATAATTTCTTCGGCAACACCTTGCAAAACGTTAAGAAAACAATCCTTTCAAACAAGATCAGTATTAATGTCAGGCCACTGCCATCGCAGGGCAAACCCATTGATTTCAGCGGGGCCGTTGGCAATTTTAACATTTCTGCCTCAACCGACCGTGACGAACTGAAAACAAATGATGCGATGAGCCTAAAGTTTACAGTGACAGGCAAAGGCAATATAAAACTCATTGAAAATCCGGCTTTTGACTTTCCGACCGATTTTGAGGTTTACGACCCAAGAATTGTAGATAACATCAACACTTCCCCTTCAGGTGTAGCAGGCTCACGTACCTTCGAGTACCTGATTATCCCCCGGAACCCGGGAAAATTCACTATCAAGCCTGTTAAATTTACCTATTTCGATATTGAGACCGGTAGTTATAAAACCTTAAATTCCAAAGAGTTCAAAATAGTTGTTACCCGTGGTAGCGATTCAGAAGGCACCTTTTCAGCTGGCGAAACCAACAAGGAAGGTTTTAAATATATAGGAAGTGATATCCGGTTTATTAAAACCGGCAAAATGAGTCTGCACCCGGTTAACACATTTCTTTTTGGATCACCTGTCTTTATACTGATTTTTATCGCCCCACTGATTTTGTTTCTCATTTTCCTGTTTGTACTGAAGAATGAGCTGAAAAAACGTGGCAACCAGGCGCTTATGCGCAACCGGAAAGCGACAGGCATAGCCCGTAAGCGATTGAAACTGGCTGAAAAGTTCCTTAAACTGCAAAACCAGGAAGCTTTCTGGGCTGAAGTGTCCAACGCACTTTGGGGGTATATGAGCGATAAGTTCAATATACCACGTTCAACCTTGTCAATGGATTCTGTAAACGAAGCACTGAGCAAGAAGAATGTGAATGCAGAACTGATTAAACAATTCATCAATACGCTTAACAATTGTGAATTTGCGCGCTTTGCTCCTGGAAATAAAACACAGGCAATGGACGAACTTTACAGGCAGGCAATTGATGTAATTACACGCACTGAGCAGGAACTCAGGTAAACGGTTTTCAGGTGAAATAATTTAAAATAAGATACTTATAATCCGGCAGTTAACTAACAAGAAATCAGAAGATGAAAAAAAGGTTGTTCACCGGAATATTAATGTTGCTGATTGGATATTCTTCTATGGCTCAGCAGCATACTGAAATTGACAAAGCCAACAAAGCTTACATGGCAGGTTTTTATGAAAATGCCATTGTAATTTATGAGAAAATACTTGAAACCAATCTGGCTTCTCCCGAACTCTATTACAACCTTGGCAACGCTTACTTCAAAACGAATAATCTGCCATTAGCCATTCTGAATTACGAAAGGGCCCTCAAATATAACCCCGGCGATGAAGATATTCAATTTAACCTGAGTGTTGCAAACAGCAAAATTGTTGATAAAATAGAGGTATTGCCTGAACTTTTTTACATCAGGTGGTGGAAAGACCTGAAATTATGGTTCTCTCCCGATGCATGGGCAAAAAACCTGATAGTCCTCTTTTCGTTCCTCTTCATTCTGTCAGCATTTTTCCTTTTATCCAGATCTGCTGCAACCAGGAAGGTTGTATTTTCTACCGGACTGGTCTTTCTCATTGCCTTCATCATATCCGGTATAATTGCCTGGCAAACCTACACAGAATCTAAAAAACAAAATTCAGCCATCATTTTTACACCAACCCTGCCTGTTAAAAGTTCACCCGATGAAAGCAGCATTGACCTTTTTGTTATTCACGAAGGGTTAAAAGTTAAAATTCTGGATAAACTCGGCGACTGGAATGAAATAAGAATTTCAAACGGCAGCAAGGGATGGGTAAAATCCGAAAACCTGAAAGCAATCTGACAAAGAGGCTTTATGCTAAAGGCAGCAATTCTCTTTTCGCGTATTCACCTGCATCGCTACCTCAGGATAATCAATCAGTTGGGAATATTCAGGGTTGTTTTCCTTGCAGGCATTGTCATTTACGGGCTGAAAGCTACCCTTAAACCTGAAATACTCCACTGGCAGGCGGTTGCAGTTGTTTTATTCATAGCGCAGTCTCATTTCAAAAGGAAAGATTACATTCTATTGAACAACCTGGGTCTTAACAAACCGGGGTTCTTTTTTTTGCTGCATTTGATACTTTTAAGCCCGTTTATATTGTTGTACACATTTTGGCCTGATTATTCCGCATTGCTGATTCTGGTAACGGGCTGCGGCCTGATTTCGCTTTTTCTGAAGCCTTTCGGCCCTGCCCGCAAATTTACTTTACCGGCGTTCCGGTTTCTGCCCGCAGACTCATGGGAATGGAGAGTCGGACTGCGCCGATCGTTGCCGGTGATCGTTATCGCTTATGCAATACCTGCGATATTCTTCCGCTTCGATTACCTTTTCGCTGCCTCAATGCTTGTTTTATCCATCACAGCAAATTCGTTTCAACAGCACCACGAACCACTCTCGATGTTTGAAGCATTAAAAACAAACCCTGCCGCTTACCTGGCCCGAAAGATTCTTCTTCAGTGTTCGCTGTTTGTGATTCTGGTCGCGCCGCTGATGCTGGCTTCTCTCTTTCTCTTTCCGGAAGGAATCAGGCCGGTTTTCCTGATATTTTTCAATGGAATTGTGGTTCAGGCACTTGCGGTATCTTTAAAATATGCAGGCTTTTCACCCGGAGACAGCAGCCCCTATCTTATGGCAATACCGGTTTCCATGAATTTCGCCTTTATTATTCCGGCCCTGTTGCCTGTGCCGGTTGTTATGACACTGATATTTGGGCGCAGAGCCTTAACTCAGCTTAAAATTGTTGCGGGATGATAGAAGCAGTAAACCTCACTTTCGGTTACGGGAAATCGCCTGTTATTGCCCAACTCAACTGGCAACTTGAAGAAGGGCAGATTCATGGGCTGGTTGGCCTGAATGGTGCTGGAAAAACCACTTTATTCAACCTTTTAGCCGGTTGGCTTAAACCTTCAGAAGGCAGAATTCTTTTTAACGAAAAGCCGTTACTCAGGCAAAACTGCGGCATTATGGAAACATACCCGCAATTTTACCCTATGATTACAGGGCAGGAGTATCTTGACATTTTTAAGCTGAAGAACCCCGACTTTGATCCCGATGCCTGGAACCAAATATTTAAACTGCCCTTGAAAGATGTGGTCGATAACTACTCTACCGGAATGCAGAAAAGGCTGAGTTTAATGGGAATAATAGCCCTCAACAGGGAAATCCTGATTCTTGATGAGCCTTTCAATGGTCTTGATTTCGAGGCTGTAAGGCTGGTTCAGCAAATATTGCCATTGCTGGCAGACAGGGCTAAAACAGTGATTATCAGTTCACACATTGTGGAATCGCTGACTATGATCTGCAACAGCATAAGCCTGATAAGCAATGGAAATATTGCCTTTAAAATCGGGCAAACGGCTTTTGAGAAGCTTCAGGAAAATATTGACCGGCATTGTATCGCTGAAACCGGAAAATTACCGCTTTAAGTCCCTAATGTACTTTCCTTTATGTCTTTGACAATTGTTGGTGTGCATCTTATTTTCTGACGTACACCTATTCCTTTCAAATTTGATTGAGTATCCTACTATACTGAATTTTAATAATATAGAAATATAATTCCCTTTTTCAACGCTGGTATGTCCGCGTCAGAAGATAAGACGCGGACTAACAAGCTGCTTTCCTTATGTTTCATTTCCCATTGTTGGTGTGCATCTTATCTTCTGACGTACACCTATTACTTTCCAATTTAATTGAGTATCATAACATACAGTATTTCAATAATATAGAAACTTAATTCCTTTTTTCAACGCTGGTATGTCCGCGTCAGAAGATTAGAGGCGGACTAACAGTTTGCTTTCCTTTAATTTCTTTTCCCTCAATTAGCTCATTGTATTACATCCATTGCCCCCTTCACCCGATTCGATAAGATTCAGGTTCTGTTTTTGCATTTATTGCCGGGGCGTATTGACAAAATGAAAATACTTCTTATATTTACATGAAATTGAATCTGCTTTGAAACGATCCATAACACTTATTATTTTAATATTCTTCACCTATACCCTTCTGGCTCAGGAGTATATTCCGGCACAGCCAACCGGAGGAAAGCAGCAATTAAAACCCTTTATTGATCAGGAATTGATTTATCCACCTTCGGCCCTGGAATCGGGAAAAGAAGGAATAGTATCATTATTTTATTCTGTAAACGAAAAAGGACAAATTTCACAGGTCAGTTTCAGAAAAAAACTTTCGCCCGATTGTGACCAGGAAACAATGCGTATTTTCAGAATGATTGAATGGGAACCGGCCACCTACCGGAGTATTCCCGTTAAGGATAGCGGAGTGTTTAGTATTGACTTTAACGTTCAGAAATACAACAGGTTATGCAAGCAAAGAGGGTATATTTCGCTCCTTTACCCCTTCGAGCCTCAGGATACCACCGGAACCATATATTTATACCGCAATCTTGGAACAGCTCCTCATCCTGTTTTCACCAATAATAAAATAACACTGGCGGGTTTTGTGGCTGCTAACCTCAAATATCCTGAAGCAGCGATTAAACAAAATATCAGCGGAGTTGTTAAAGTCGCTTTCATTGTTGAAACGCACGGAAAAATTTCCAATACAACGATTGTTAACTCTGTCGGTGCAGGATGCAATGAAGAAGCGCTGCGGATAGTAAGGTTGATAAAATGGATGCCGGGAACTTACAACCACATGGCAGTAAGGACACGAATGAGTATTTCAATTAACTTCAGTCTTGATCAGGGTCCTGATGGAAATTTTAGCCCCAATGTAAAATCAAGTTACGGAGGATAGTAAAATCAATAAAAACCAAACTAAAATTTTTATGAAAAAACAATTAATTACCATCTTTTTATCGGCAATGGTCGCAATGGCAGCCTCGTCTCAAACAATTGACACGACAAAGCTCTGGACTAGCGGATTTAAAGCCTCTCTGGCTTTCAACCAGGTATCTCTGACCAACTGGGCAGCAGGTGGTGAAAACAGCCTGGGGGGAAATTCATTTTTGAATCTTTTTGCCAATCTGAAACAGGGCAAAACAACCTGGGACAATTCGCTCGACCTGGCCTATGGTATGGTAAAGATTGGAGATGCAAACGTTAGAAAAAGCGATGATAAAATAGACCTTGTGTCAAAACTGGGTCATAATGTTATTAACAAAAATCTGTTTCTCAGTGCCAACCTGAGCTTCAAAACACAATTTGCAAAGGGCTACAATTATCCGAATGATTCCGTGATAATTTCAAAGTTCTTAGCCCCTGCCTATCTCATGCTTGGATTAGGTATGGAATATAAACCTTATCCATACCTTTCAATCTCGTTATTGCCTCTTACCGGAAGGGTTATCATAGTTAACGACACCGCCCTTTCGCGGGTTTATGGCCTTGATCCGGGTAAAACAGTCAAGCCTGAATTTGGTGCTGCTTTCAAAGTTACTTTTGAGAAAGATGTTTTTACCAATGTAAACTTTAAGAGCAAACTTGATATGTTCTCTAACTACCTGGATCAGCCGCAGAACATAGACATTAACTGGGAAGCCATGTTGATCATGAAGGTAAATAAATTTATTTCAACTTATGTGGGCGTCCAGACGATTTACGACCATGAAATTCAGATTATGGACAAAGATGGGAAAACCGGCCCGCGTACACAGTTTAAGCAGACATTTGGGGTTGGGCTGACCTATTCAGTAAAACACTTTCAGGCAACCATTAAACAATGATCAATCACCAGTAATCATTTTAAAATTAACCATTAAAACAATCATTATGAAAATGTTAGACGAATTCAAAGCTTTTGCCATGCGTGGCAACGTGGTTGACATGGCCGTTGGTATCATCATCGGTGGTGCTTTTGGTAAAATTATTTCATCTTTTGTGGGGGATGTCCTGATGCCACCTCTCGGGCTTTTGCTTGGTGGTATTGATTTCAAAGATATGGCCTACCCATTGAAAGCGGCCGTAATGAATGGAGCAGAAGTAATCACACCAGCTGTTTCGCTGAATTATGGAATGTTTATCCAAAATGTCGTTGACTTTCTGATTATTGCCTTTGCTATTTTTATGGCTATAAAGGCAATGAATTCAATGAAAAAGCCTGAAGTCGTTGTTGTCGAAGCTCCGCCCGCTCCAACCAGAGAAGAGGAATTGCTTTCAGAAATCCGTGACCTGTTAAAGAAGTAAACAATCTATCATCAATTCAATAAGCCCGTGTTTTAGATGCGGGCTTTTTTTCCCTTTCAATGGCAAGGCTTCTATCACTTTCAACAGCCTGCCCCGCTTTTACCTCAGGGGGCAATTAATCCTCTAGGCATCATTCCATCATGGTTCCTGAGCGGAGCCGAAGGACCATTATTCCAAGCTCAAAGTAAAAAGCTCAAAGCTCAAAGTAAATCGTGATAGAGTAAACAGTGAAAAGATTCAGTTCATTCCAACATTCCATTATTCCAAGCTCAAAGTAAAAAGCTCAAAGCTCAAAGTAAATCGTGATAGAGTGAAAAGATTCAGTTCATTCCAACATTCCATTATTCCATCATTCCATCATTCCATCATGGTTCCTGAGCCGAAGGACCATCATTCCTTCATGGTTCCTGAGCGGAGCCGAAGGACCATTATTCCAAGCTCAAAGTAAAAAGCTCAAAGCTCAAAGTAAATCGTGATAGAGTAAACAGTGAAAAGATTCAGTTCATTCCAACATTCCATCATGGTTCCTGAACGGAGCCGAAGGACCATTATTCCAAGCTCAAAGTAAAAAGCTCAAAGCTCAAAGTAAATCGTGATAGAGTAAACAGTGAAAAGATTCAGTTCATTCCAACATTCCATTATTCCATCATTCCATCATTCCATCATGGTTCCGGAGCCGAAGGACCATCATTCCATGTAATCCATCAATCTGATTTCCCAATTCTTTACCTTTGCACTAAAATTTAATAATGCAAATTCTTTTCTTCGACTTCTCAGCCTTTGCGGAAACCAGCCATAGGATAATCCAATTTCTAATTGCAGCATCCATCATTACCATACTGGCAATCCTCCTTTCCAGCATCCTGCACAAACTGATAAAAGTCTATTTCGAAAGGTTGGGCCATATACTCAAATTGAAGGAATAGGCATGCCATATTCACACCGGACACTTGTTTTCAAAAATCACCCCGATGAAAAATAAAGTAACCACAAAAAAAACAGAAAGTATCCGGAATTATCGGAAAAAAGCCGGACTTCCACCGGGAACACTTGTCTATACCGGAAATATTGAGCAGGATACTACTTTTGACCTGTTCAGTTTTGATGTTGCAACCATCGAAAGAACAGAATCAAACGACGTTAAAAAAATTATTGCCAAAATCGATAAAAGCAGAAGCAACTGGATAAATGTTACCGGCCTCACTAATACCAGTTTAATAAGTCAGCTAGGCAACCACCATACCCTGCATCCCCTGATGCTAGAAGATGTTTTAAATACAGAATCCGGTCCAAAAATTGAAAATTACGGAGATGTTCTGTACATCTGCGTAAAAATGCTACAATGGGACGATAAAACAAATAGTATCGGGGTTGAACAGATCAGTTTAATAATGGGGGAAAAGTACCTGCTATCATTCCAGGAACGGGACGGCGACGTATTTAATCCGGTACGCGAACGCCTGCTCAACGGACTAAGTAAGGCCCGGGAAAAAAGTATTGACTTCCTCGCCTATGTGCTGGTTGATAAAATTGTAGATAATTATTTTGTGGTGCTCGATAAAATAGAAGACCTGATTGAGAGTACTGAAATGGAACTATTGAAAGATACCGATCAGATTACACCAACACAGGTGATGCATCTGAAAAAACAGTTAATTCTGCTCAGAAAACATGTGTATCCGCTCAGAGATGAGATCAGAAAGTTACAGCATGATGAATCTAAACTCATTGACAGAAAAACGGTCAAATATATTAACGACCTTTATGATCACATGCAGAATATTGTACAAAACATCGAAAGTTTAAACGATACAAGTACCGGGCTGATGGACTTGTATTCATCCAATGTTTCGAATAAATTAAACAGTGTAATGAAAACCCTGACCGTTATCGGCGCTATTTTTATACCGCTGACCTTTATTGTTGGCTTATACGGTATGAATTTCGACTTTATGCCGGAACTTCGATTACATTGGGGATATCCGGTTGTTTTGCTTATCATGGCAGTAATTGCGGCGGCAATGTTCATTTATATGAAATCGAGGAAATGGTTTTAAAATAATTGCGGATTTCGGATTGCAGATTGCGGATTACCTTCGGTGAACTCACTTCGTTCGGTTGCGGATTTCGGATTTTTTCTCCTGCTCCCCTTGTCTTCTTTTCTCCTTGTCCTGACTTTATTCCATCAATCCATCATTCAATTATTCCATCAATCCTTCTTTCCATTAAGGTTCCTGAGCGGCGGTTGGTGAGCGCAGTCGAACCAAGCCGAAGAACCATCCTTCCATCATTCCATCCTTCCATCATGGTTCCTGAGCGGCGGTTGGTGAGCGCAGTCGAACCAAGCCGAAGGACCATCTTTCCATTGTTCCATCATGGTTCCTGAGCGGCGGTTGGTGAGCGCAGTCGAACCAAGCCGAAGGAACATCATTCCGTTCACAAAACCCCATCTCTGATCAGGCAGTATTTTGCAAATAATAACAAAGGTCGTGGAACAATTTTTGTAGCAATCCGATGATTTTGCTTAATTTTATGCATTCTAATTTTGGGGAATATGAAATTCAGGATTTTAGTGATAATCTTTTTGATTATTAGTGTGCTATCAGTTCATGCCCAGTATTTTGGTACCGGTTTCAGCCCATACACCGGCAACAATAGCCTTTCGGGCGCTTTAACCAGACAATCTCCCGCAAGGTTCAACCTGCAGACTGGCGCAAGCTTTGGCACCGGATATGGCAGTGGAAGCCTTTTTACGACCTATCTGACCCCATCGTTCACCCAAAATCTTAGTAAGAAATTTACGCTGTCAGCAGGCGCGGTAATCAGCAACACGACTTTTAACAATACGGCTCTCTGGAATTCCGATGGCTGGCTGACTCCGGTTTCAGGCAATCTCACAACTTTTACTCTTTACACCAGTGGTGCTTATCAGGTAAATGAACGCCTTACTGTAAGTGGCTCAGCCTATAAAACCATTAACCCGGCCTTCAATGCCCGGCTGAACCCTGATCAATTGCAGATGGAAGCTCAGGGTATGAGTTTCGGCGTTGGCTACAAGGTTGGCGAAAACCTGCACATTGGGGCTGAAATAAGAATGCAGCAGGGCAACAGCAATTTCTACAACCCTTATGTTAATCCTTTCGGAAATTCATATAGCTCAGGGTTTTATGGATATTGAGAAAAATGAATGACGAATGACGAATGACGAATGAATTTACGGTTTACGATTTATGGGTTACGATTATAGATTTGTTAACTGCCAACTGCTTTTTGCATATGATTTACTTGAAGCTTTGAACTTTTAACTTTGAGCTTATCTTTCTTTGCCAACTGCTTACTGCCAACTGCCTACTGAATTATGAATGACGAATTTTAAATGGTTAATCAATCATCCTATTGTTTTAGTATCGCATGCTTATCCTGATTTCCCCCAGCAAAACCCTCGATTTTGAGAGCCCTTTAACAATTCCATCCGGCACCGATCCTGAGATGATCGATCAATCGAAGAAATTGGCAACTCTTCTCCGGAAAATGAAGCCGCGCGATCTGGCCAGCCTGATGGATATCAGTCCGAAACTGGCAGAACTGAACGCATTGCGTTACAGCGAATGGCAATACCCCTACCCTACCGGCAAAGCCCGTCCTGCATTGGCTGCATTTAAAGGTGATGTTTACGAAGGACTGAAAGCGTGGGAGTTAAATTCACAACAAATTGACTTTGCAGACCAGCACCTGCGTATTCTTTCCGGACTTTATGGTCTGTTAAAACCTACCGACCTGATGCTGGCCTACCGCCTGGAAATGGGCACAGCCCTTATGGGAAAAGATTTCAAGAACCTTTATCAGTTTTGGGGTGATAAGATTACCCGGAGCGTAAATAAAGCAATTAAAGAATCAGGAAGCAAAGTTTTGGTTAACCTGGCATCTGACGAATATGCCAAAGCAGTTGACTTTAAAACAATCAAAGCCGGGATTATCACGCCTGTTTTCAATGAATTCCGCAATGGTACCTATAAATTCATAAGTTACAATGGCAAACGTGCCCGCGGTTTGATGACCCGGTTTATCATTGACAAAAATATTACCGACCCGGATCAGCTTAAACTATTTGATTATGAAGGCTATGGGTTTATGGAGCCACTTTCAAAAGGTGATCGGTGGGTTTTTGTAAGGTAAGGGCTACAGAGTTTCAGGGTTTCAAAGGTTCAAGAATCTAAAGATTCAGGAATTCAAAGATTCAAGAATTCGAAAACTCGCAACAAGATTTATTGCCAATTGTCAACTGCCAACTGATTCAATTGTATTATTAATTGTTTCAAGAAGATCTAGGGTTCAAGAATTTAAAGTTTCAAGAATTCAAAGATTCGAAAACTCGCAACAAAATTTATTGCCAACAGCCAACTGATCCAATTGTATTATTCATTGGTTCAAGGGCCTCTGCGTTATAAGGTTGGTAGCTGAGTAGTTGCACCACAGGACTTTTCAAACCTGGATTCATGGCATATTGAATTGTCACGCGGTGAATGTTGAATATGTTTTGCCAATTAAATACACTTTAGCACAATAGGAAGATAAATGCTAACAAAAGATTTATATTGATGACCCAACTGAATAAAAAAGATGAGCTATATCGAAAAATCAAACGTAAGCAATGGTCTTCAAAAGTTTCCCAATTTTGTGATATTCAAAACTGCGGATGGGAAGGTAAATATTGATGTTTTTTTTAAGGATGAAACACTTTGGCTTACGTAAAAGGCTTTGTCTGTGCTTTTTGAAAAAGACCGGACTGTTATTAGCAAGCATTTGAAGAATACATTTGAATCGGGCGAAGTTGAAGAACAAGTGGTATGTGCAAATTTTGCACAAACCACTCAACATGGCTCTATTGAAGGGAAAACACAGGAGATGGAGGTGAAAATAAGTTGAAGAGTTGAAGAGTTAATGCAGCGGATGAGTTGATGAGTTTAAGGGGTGTCTAAACTTATAAAATCATAAACCAATTGAAGCCAACTGAATGGCGTTCTTATTTGAATTGAACGAAAAATACGTGACAGATCTTTTTACCAAAGAGTAACAAAAGAAAACATCCACAATGAAATAACGGCCCGGATGTGCTGTTGCATTGATAATTTCCTATATTCGTTGCCAAAATATGCAGTATTAGGAACTTAAGGCTTACGCGTTATCTCTGTTTTTGGAGGTAAGGTGTGTCGCTTATAAGTCCTGCGTTTCTATGCATAAACGATAGAATGCATGAACAGAAGTCAATGAGTAAGATAGTATTCATTTCAAAGTCAGGGGAATTGTGTTCTTAAGTATTCCGCGAGTTTCAAAGAAAAGATTGCTGAATATGAGCAAAAAGGATATAGATTAACAAATGCGGAAATAAATTATATAATATACTGGAAAGCAGAAGATGCTGATGTTGAGGTGAAAATTATACTGCCTGAATTAAATTTAAGAAGGATTAAAATCTTGGTGCCTCAACAATATTAAAAAAGAATAGCCGGATCTATATAATGCAAAAGTTAATTATTTAGGATAGGAAATTCCTTGTAAAATCGTAACAAAGAAATGGTTTCTTCTTTTAGCTTATTACGAACAAAGGTCTTCAGATCGGGAGTTGCCAACTCGCCAATTCCATTCAGCAAGTCTTTACCACTCATGACTTCCAATTGTTCAATGCAGTGTTGCAAGTAATCAGACAATGTCATTTGCATGCGTTGCTCAACCAATTTTGAATTGAGCGGCGTTTGATTTTTCATAAAAAACCAACAATCAAAAATATCCCTGTTGGTTAAGACATTGCGATCGAGTAAAGCACATAACTTATGGGCAAACATATCTGGCGCTGTCATAACTTTCATATTGATGCCAAGGAGGTTTTTAATTTCATAATGATTCACCCATTGTCGGTTTGATATTTCAACTTTTAAGTTTCTCGCGCCGGTAACATAATCTAACACAATGATAGGCCCATAAAATTTCAGTGCTTCATCAATAATTTTTCCGTATTTCAGTAATATCAATCTAATTTTCTGATATACGACTGTTTCTTTCCCTACATTCAAAAGGTTAAAATCCAGATCTACCGAAAAACGGGGCAAATCATAAAAGAACATCAAAGCTGTATCTCCCTTAAAACCAAGTACCGATGCTAATTCAACATCTGAATAAATGTCTTTCAATATCTGTAGCATGAAGAATTTGTGACGATTCGTTTCCATAAAATTTACAATATTTTCTTAATTCTTTGTTCCATTACGTCAGACTGATAAATAGGTAAAATCTTTTTAATCAATCCTTTATTTATCGAATTCAAATTATCAAAATAGGTCTCACCATTAAGGTAAAGCATATCCAGCAGCGCTCTTTCGGGAGTTGCCATATTAACGTTTTCCTTATGCTCTATCCCTTTGGTGTTAATCAGGATAGTATTTTTTATCTTTCGATAGTTATACATTGAATTTTCTATTTCAACAGTCCTGCTTAAGTAGCTTATTGAGGTAATCTGCGAGCTGTACTGAAAAATAATCCCGGATTTTTGTAAAACATACTCTAGAGAAATATAGCAGGGCGTATAAAGCAGACAAGCCAATTCTAAGGGATTGTAATCGGGTTTGGCATAAAATCCTTTTCTGGGTCTGGACAATTTACCTGTTTTTACGTAATAGAACATCTTCTGGATCAATGAATTATAATTTGTTTCACCAGTGAGCATAGCAATATTGGAAAGTGTAAATACCGTTCTTTTATCTCTGTAGATTTCAATCAGTACATTTCTATTCTGTGAACTACTCATTATATTTTTTCCAATTACCAGTTCACAAAGATAGCATTATTGAAGCTGAAATAGACAAAACTTACCTAAACAATGAATTTCGCCTGCTGAGTGATGGGTCAACCTCATTCCATTCCAGATTTAAAAATCTCTCCTAAGAATATATTTATATTTCGCACGGGTGGAATGCTCAGGCGAGCCTGGCAGAAAGATAAAACATGGATTAGCTGCGCTGATCCCCAAAGGGGGAGGCCGCAGTCAATCAAGGCATCCCTGGATGTTTTTAATTCAACAAAGCCTGAACTCAGATAAAATCTGGATGTTAAAATAAAAAAACATGGATTAGCTGCGCTGATCCCCAATGGGGGGCTTCAGTTAATCAAAGCATCCCTGGATGTTTTTAATTCAGCAATGCCTGAGCTCAGATAAATCTGGCTCAGGCTTTGCTGAATTAAAAATGCCCCGCTTCGCGGGGCACCTTGATTGACTGGCGGAGAGAAAGGGATTCGAACCCTTGGTACCCGTAAGAGTACAACGGTTTTCGAGACCGCCCCGTTCGACCGCTCTGGCATCTCTCCTGGATTGAAAAGGGAGTGCAAAAGTAACAAATTATTACTGAAACCTATCTTAAATAAACTATAAACTTTCACTGTTGTCCCGCATAAATATGGAGTCTGGTAGCACATTAAGCACCACCTGACTCAATTTGTGTAGTTTTATGTCGATAACCAAAATAACGACATGATAAAAGCATCTATTTCCCTGGTAAATCAATTTTCGAATTTATAGCTTATATTGAACAGATAATCGTGAAGACTTTGCCAATCAGACAGTTGATTTCATTAATTGATCCTTATATTATTAAAGAAGCAGTCATTCGTTATAACTCTTACTCTAACAATGAAGTTCAAGACCAGAGATTGTTGAATAAGCGTGCTTTTATGCACTTTTGCAAAAATCATAAAAGTAAAATGGGTTGACTCATTTTATCAAATATGTGAATTATGTAACTCTTATCCTTAATTGTGCAATACTTATTATTTTAGGTAACCAGACCTTTGAAACATAAGTTATGGTCACATATTTCAATGTGTTGGGTTGCCTGTTTCAACCATTGTCATTGTAATTCTGATTGTTGGGGTTATTTTTGGCTGATAAACAGTAAAATTCCGAAGCAACGCACTGTTAAAAACATTCTTAATACAGATGTTGTAATTGTTTTTGTGATCTGGCTACTGAAAATATTTGGAGTTCTGAACAGTCAACAGAACCTCCCCATTTAGTTTCAGTTTTGTTTATTGGCGAAAATGGCCTTTTACTTTTTAATTCAGTGAAGCTGTAATGTTGTTTTCAAATCATTTGGCCGGACTGATTCAGTGCATTTGCCAATAGATAAATGTGTTTTAACATGACTTCACTTTAAGGGTATGATTCACAACATCACAATTGTATCATATCAAAATTTGATTGGGAACCCTTTTCGGTTTAATGTGACAAGTTACCTTTAATAAACACTTTTGACGATTCGAAATGAAAAAACAAAATGCGCCGGTAAGCCCAGCCAACAGGCTGCGTCACCAGGCAGAAATCTTGTTAAATAAAAAAAAGAAAGGGTCAGAAACACCTTTTAATGAACCGATTAAATTGATACGCGAGCTTGAATTGCACCAGATAGAATTGGAACTGCAAAACGAAGAATTAAAGCTTGCAAAGGAAAAAGCAGAAATTGCTGAAATAAAATATACGGAATTGTATGATTTTGCACCTTCAGGATACCTGTCAGTTGCAGAAAATGGTGAAATTGTTGATCTGAATATAAGTGCAGAACGTTTGTTGGGGAAAGAACGTTCGAGCCTGATTAAAAGCAGGTTCGGTTTCTTTGTTTCCAACGATATGAGGTCCGGTTATAATAGTTTTCTCGATAAAATATTTAAAACCAATTTAAAACAAACCTGTGAGTTTAAACTATTATTAGATAATGATGCTATAAAATATGTCCTTGTTAACGGCATTGCCAGTAACACTGGCAAAAGATGCCTGTTGACCCTTACCGACATTACAAATCACAAACAGTTGGAGGTCGAATTGATAAAGACCAGGGAGAAATCAGAAGAAAACGACAGGCTAAAATCAGCTTTCCTGGCCAATATGAGCCACGAAATAAGAACTCCCATGAACGGAATACTGGGCTTTACCGAACTGCTTAAATCAATGGAATTAACAGGACAGGAGAAGCAAAAGTATATTCAAATTATTGAGAAAAGCGGTAATCGTATGCTGAATATTATAAACGATATTATCAGCATCTCGCGCATAGAAGCTCAGCAAACTGAAGTTGTTGTTTCAAACACAAATATAAATGAACAGGTAGAATATATTTATATTTTTTTTCAGCCGGAAGCAAAACAAAAAGCATTGCTCCTCTCCATTAAAAACGCATTACCAGCTGATAAAGCATTTATCAGGACTGATCGTGAAAAAGTATATGCAGTGTTAACCAATCTGGTTAAAAATGCGATTAAGTTTACTCAGGCTGGCTTTGTTGAATTTGGCTATGAAGTGAAGGGCGAATTCCTGGAGTTTTTTGTAAAAGATAGTGGATCTGGAATTTCTGCCGAACAAATAAGTTACATTTTTGAACGGTTCAGGCAGGGCAGCGATTCATTAACCCGGAATTATGAAGGATCCGGGCTGGGTTTGGCAATTTCCAAAGCTTATGTTGAGATGTTGGGAGGTAAAATTTGGGTGGAAAGTGAAAACGGACAAGGTTCAACATTTCGGTTTACACTACCAAATCTTAGCGAGATTGAAAATATAGAACAGCTTCAAACTGTCGTCAGGGAAGAGATTGTTCCGAACCCAAAGTTAAAAATCCTTGTAGTTGATGACGATGAGACATCCCGAATAATAATAAGTCTGATGCTCAAGAGTATTCAAAGTCAGATAATCCATGTTGCATCCGGTCGTGAAGCCATTAAGACCTGTCAGCACCATCCGGATATCGATCTGGTACTGATGGATATACAGATGCGGGGAATGGACGGTTATGAAGCCACCCGTCAGATTCGTGAGTTTAACAAAGATGTTATAATTATTGCACAAACGGGTCTGGCACTTAATGATGACCGCGAAAAGGCAATTAAAGCAGGCTGTAATAATTATATTGCAAAACCCATTAGTCGCTTACCATTGCTAAATTTAATTAACCAATCACTGTTGTCCGGTAAAAAAAATAAGGTAAGAAGTACTTTAATCAGAACTTAATTCATTTTTTCTGGTATTCTGTCGCCAAATAACATAACTACCAGAAAAAAGTGCACATTTTTTCGGTACAATGGGTTTACGGATGCATAGCTTATATTCGGAGAAATTGAATTGGCTCTGGAAATAAAATAGGGTCAATTACCTCCGGCTTTAGCGGGGGGATTAGGCAAAAGCGGAAAATAAGTAAGGGGCTTTAGCCCAAATGGAAACGTTCGTAACTAACCAAATAATCCCGACTTTACCAAAAAAAGGAATTTAACCACGATTAGTTTGAAGTCCGGCGAAACGAAATTGGGTCGGGAAATAAAACTGGGTCAATTACCTACGGATTTAGCCGGGGGTTAGGCAAGAGCGGAAAATAAAAAGGGGCTTTAGCCCAAAAAGAAACGTTAGTAACTATCCAAATAATCCCGACTTTAACCAAAAGAGAAACTTAAACGCACTTAGTTTGAAGTCCGGGGAAACGAAACTGGGTCGGGAAAAAATCGGGTCAATTACCTCCGGCTTTAGTCGGGGGGTCAGGCAAGAGCGGAAAATAAGTAAGGGGCTTTAGCCCAAAAGGTAACG
>JBBQBC010000040.1:0-23408 GCA_038317155.1 Bacteroidales bacterium | reverse complement strand
CTGCGCGACCGCTTCTTTCTCGATCCCGGACACATGTCGCCCATGTTGTATTCCGTGCTGGCCTTGTCAGGGACTTATTCCATGGAGGATCTGAAAAACTTCAGGCAATGGAAAAGCTGCACACCCGGACATCCTGAAGTTGACAAGCTTCGGGGCGTGGAAAACACCTCAGGCCCTTTGGGTCAGGGCCATACCATGGCAGTGGGTGCCGCTATTGCTGAACGTTTTTTGTGTGCCCGTTTCGGAGAATGGATGGCGCACAAGACTTTTGCCTATATTTCTGATGGCGGCGTACAGGAGGAAATTTCGCAATCCGCCGGCCGTATCGCGGGTTTTCTGGGTCTGAACAATCTTATTATGTTCTACGATTCAAACGACATTCAACTCTCAACCGAAACCAGTGCCGTAACAAGCGAAAATACCGCGCTCAAATATGAGGCCTGGGGATGGAATGTGATTTCAATCGATGGAAACGATGCTGCTGCCATCCGGAGTGCCTTGAACAGGGCTGTTAAAGAAAATGACAAGCCAACCATTATCATCGGTAAAACGGTAATGGGTAAGGGAGCCGTTAAAGCCGACGGAAGCAATTTTGAGCGCAATTGTGCAACCCATGGAATGCCGCTGGGTGAATCGGGGGCCTCTTTCGAAAAAACCATCGAAAACCTGGGTGGTAATCCCGCTGACCCGTTTGTGATTTTCCCTGAAGTTACTGACTTGTATAAACATACCGCAGCCGAAAAAGCAAAGGAAGCCGCAGCAAGAAAAGTATTGCAAAAGGCGTGGGAAGTTGAAAATCCTGTGCCTGCAGCGAAACTCGAACTTTTCCTATCCGGCAGACTGCCGGAGCTCGATTTTGAATCCATCCCGCAGAAAGAAGGGATTGCCACCCGTGCAGCATCCTCGGCGGTTTTATCTTACCTCGCCCTGAATGTGGAGAATATGATTGTTTCGTCGGCCGACCTGTCGAACAGCGATAAAACCGATGGGTTCCTTAAAAATACCAAAGCATTTGCAAAGGGCGATTTCAGCGGTGCATTTCTGCAGGCGGGTGTCAGCGAGTTAACCATGGCTGCTATCTGCAACGGCATTGCACTGCATGGCGGGGTTTGGGCTGCCTGTGCCACCTTTTTCGTTTTCAGCGATTACATGAAACCGGCCGTGCGCCTTTCGGCCCTGATGGGACTGCCTGTGAAATACATCTGGTCGCACGATGCTTTCAGGGTAGGGGAGGATGGTCCCACCCATCAGCCTGTTGAACAGGAAGCCCAGATTCGCCTGCTGGAGCAACTCAAAAACCACCACGGCCAGATGAGTCTGCTGGCCCTGCGCCCGGCTGATGCCAGTGAAACCTCGGTTGCCTGGAAAATGGCCATGGAAAATACCCACACACCTACCGCGCTGATTCTATCGCGGCAAAACATCAAAGACCTGCCTTCCGGCGATGGATTGTCTAAATATCAGACGGCATTGCAGGCTTGTAAGGGCGCCTACACAGTGCTCGATTGCAGTGAAAAGCCGGATGTTGTCATGGTGGCAAGCGGTTCTGAAGTTTCAACATTACTGGATGGGGCTGCGCTGCTTCAATCCGAAAAGAGCCTGAATGTCAGGGTTGTATCGGTGATATCTGAAGGACTTTTCCGCCAGCAGGATAAGCAATACCAGCTTGCCGTTATCCCTGATGATGTTCCGGTATTTGGCCTTACTGCCGGATTGCCGGTTACACTCGCCGGATTGGTAGGAAGTAAAGGCAAAATCTGGGGTCTCGACCATTTTGGTTATTCTGCGCCCGCGAAGGTATTGGACGAAAAATTTGGTTTTACCGCGCAGAATGTTTACGACCAGGTAGTTGAAATGCTGGAAGGCGACATTAACTGACTGCTTCGGGAATAGAAGCCCGTTGGCAGAAGAATCATTGAGTTCAATATAATAACTCTTTTTTCGCCACCAAAGCACAGTCTGTTCCGATCATTTCGGAAAAAACACATCTGCCAACTGGTAGACACCAAATATTATTGTTTGATATACAACGTTTTGTGTAATTTGGTGATTTGGTGTTTTAGTGGCATTTCTTTATTTTTTATCTTTTTAGACTGGATTCATCATTATTTTAGCAGTGTTTCCAAATGATGGAATTCAATGCCGAACTGTGCTTTTAATGCCTGAATCCGGGCCATCACTCTTGGGTCGGGAATGGTTGTGGTTTTTTTTCGGGTAGCGGCTATCATCACATTTTTCGGTGTATGCTCTGTCGAAATAAACTCAAACACCCTGGTTTTGTAGCCATAAGCTTCGAGCAGCAGTGCCCTGATGGCATCGGTGAGCATTTCGGCCTGCCGCTCCTCCAGGATGCCGAAACGGGTAATCTCTTTCAAGGGGTTGGAGGGATTCATCTGCTTTCTTATTTGCTTATGACAGCAGGGCGCCACCATAATTACCTCTGCGCCCGCTTTTATCCCACGGTAAATGGCTTCATCGGTGGCGGTATCGCAGGCATGCAGGGCAATCAATACATTTACTTTGGGAAGTTTGGCATCTACAATGCTGCCGGTTTCAAACCGTAAAGTTTCAAATCCAGCTTTCGCGGCTGTCTGGTTGCAGGCTTCGGTCAGTGCAGGGCGAAGTTCCACCCCGATCATATTGAACGGCTGCTTGCCGGTCTTTTTCAGATGATCATAGAGGGCAAAAGTCAGGTACCCCTTGCCGGAACCCATATCGGCGACCGTGAAACCATCGGGCAGCCCGGCTGATTTCAGCACTTCGTCCACAATTTCCACATAGTGGTTTATCTGCCTGAACTTGTCCTGCATGTCGGTTTTTACCTTCCAGTCGGCAGTTAGCACGCCCAGGTCGCGCAGATAGACATTGTTCTCAGTTTCGATCAGCCGGCGTTTAATCTTATCGTGCCTGAAAACCGGCAACTCTCCTGAACTTGCCGGCTTTTTCAACAGGGTCGATTTGCCCCTTTTATTGCTGAGCAATGAGTAATCTGCCGCGGAAGTAAACAGGTCGGCATTGAAGAAGGTGTTGGTCAGCAAACCGGTAATCTGCTCCAAAGCTTCTGACAGCGGGTAATTTTTTGTTACATCTTTGGTTTCATGTCTTAAAACAAACGACAGCACAGCCTCACCCCTGATCACCACCGGTTTTACAAACACATTGTTTAGATCGTCGGTTTTCTTCCGCTTGTTGCTGAGGGTGAGTTTTACAAGGGTGCCTGATTCGTAATTTTCGGAAATCAGGTCGGTCAGAGAGGTAATATGGCTGGTTGTTGTCATTGCCTGAGGTAATAAGTTGAACTGCAAAGGTAGGCAAGGGAATGACGGAAAACTTAAATTTTGAAAATCAGAAACAGAATGCCTGATGAGGCTGTTATTTCATGGTTGTTTAATACAGTAATATTGTATCCATTAAAATTTTCAGCGGATTTTACCTTTTAATTTATCCTTCAAATTTACTGAATTTTCCGCTAATTTCTGTAGTGGTTAACATCCCTCGCAAGATTCAATACATGGCGAGCCTGTATTTTTAAATAAAAACAGAAAAAAAACTGAACCCGAATAATAACATCGTATATTTGACTTGCTAAAAATAACCCGGACAATCATTTAGGATCTAAATATTTGGAATCTCCCTATTAATTATTGACAGACAGCATAGGCTTACAGCAACAATTCTATTCCATTTTGCAATCTCTAAAATAAAAAGTCTAAAAGGTGAAAACATTGACATCATTAGATAAACGTGTTTGACAGATATTTACAAAACTACATTTAACGACCAGGTAATTTTCAAAAAAGGTATTCAAAAATATTTAGTATCAGCAATTGACGACAATGAAACAAATTCACAAACAAGAATTGTTGAAACCTTTAATTTCTTTAAAACAAAGTGAAGTAAACGTGAAAGTGAAAGCAAGGATTTAAATCTAATTCAAAAAACAATAGAAAATACAGAAAACAACACATTTTATATCACCAACAGTCATGTCAGATAAATTCCAAAATAAATACCGAATAGCGTCAGCCCGTTTGAAAAATTGGGATTATGGGGCTAATGCCATGTATTTTGTAACCATTTGCACAAAGGGTAGGAAACATTATTTTGGCGAAATTGTGGATGGTAAAATGAAATTATCGGAAATCGGTATAATTGCCAATCAATATTGGAATGATATACCAATACATTTTCCGTTTGTGATATTGGACGAATTTATTGTAATGCCAAATCACGTGCATGGGATTATTATTATTGATAAACGACGGGTAGAGACGCCCAAATTGGGCGTCTCTACCGCCACCACGCCGCCCACCACGCCGCCCACCACGCCGCCCCCCACCCACAACCGCCAACAAACAATCAACGCATCACAAAAATGGAAACCTGCCACATTGGGGGTGATGATAAATCAATACAAACGGATTGTGACCATAAACGCCCGTAAAATCCATGCCGGTTTCGGATGGCAATCCCGTTTCCACGACCACATAATTCGTAACGATGAATCGTATCAGCGAATTTCAAATTACATCATTAATAACCCGTCTAAATGGATAAACGATAAATTTTATCAATAATGCTGGAAACACGGACCAGGAAGAGAATAGATGATTACAGAGATATATTGTTAGGAAACCGCCACACCACCCACTATCACAACCCCCGTTTCTTGCCCGAAAATTTCTGCAAGCTCAGGAACTTTAGCAATTACCTGTATTTTTGTTTATGGAAAATGTTTTTTGATTCGTAAAACGCTTCAAAACAATTACTGTGTTTATCAACGATATAGACAATCACTTTTCCTTTATATTTGTGTTTTTAAAAAATTCTCATCAGTACAATGAAGCAGTTATTTCTGTTTTGTATATTGTTTTTGGCTGTTGCCCTTACCGTTACCGGCCAGGATTCAAAGAAAGTACTGTTCCTTGGCAACAGCTATACTGCTGTCAATAATTTACCGCTTATGGTCAGCAATATGGCGATGAGTGCGGGGGATGTGCTTATTTATGATTCCAACACGCCAGGCGGTTATCGCTTTATGGACCATGCTTCCAGTCCCATTTCGCTTGGTAAAATCAATTCAAATAACTGGGATTATGTTGTTTTGCAGGCACAAAGCCAGGAAACGTCATTGGGGCAGGCACAGCTGCAGGCAGAAGTGTATCCCTTTGCTGAATCGCTGAGCAACGCGATCAGGGCAAATTATGAATGTTCCCAACCTATGTTTTACATGACCTGGGGCCGTGAAAACGGGGATGCATCCAACTGTGTTATCCTGCCGTGGGTGTGCACTTACCAGGGGATGGATAGTGCCATCAGGGCGACGTATATTTATATGGCAGATGCAAACAATACAGAAATGTCGCCGGTAGGTGCCGTTTGGAGAGAACTCAGAACAAATTTCCCGGAAATTGACCTCTATTCGGATGACGGATCACATCCTTCACTGGCCGGCTCTTATGCTGCTGCCTGCGCATTTTACACGATGATTTATAAAAAAGATCCGTCTGCAATTTCCTGGAATGCTACTTTGCCTGAAACCGATGCCCATAACATTAGAATAGTGGCCAGGTCTATTGTTTTCGATAGTATTTCAAACTGGGATTTCACAATTAATCCGGCTATGGCAGATTTTACTGAAGTGATTGATGCCAATGTGGTATCATTTACCAATACAAGCAGTGACTTTGATGCAGTATTGTGGGATTTTGGGGATGACGTTACCTCCACAGAAATCAATCCGGTACATACCTACCCAGGTGGCGGGGATTATACCGTCGCCCTCACCATTACCAGGTGCAGAAAAAGTGACACCAAAATTAAAATCATCCATATTGAAAGTGGTGTAAATGTTGAAATGGTTTATTTAGCGGTTGTCAGCATTTATCCTAACCCGGCAACGAATGAGGTGAATATTGAATTGGATAGAAATTATAAGGAGGTTTTCGTTACCATTGTTGATGTTTCAGGAAAAACTATCCTTAAAAAAACATCCCTTAACACAGCTTTTTTACAGTTAGATGTCTCCGGTTTGAGTAACGGGATTTACATTTTGACGGTTTTGGCAGAGGGTCGTTCCTATTTTATTAATGTTGTCAAATAGCTGTTACATGCTAATGGGATATGGTTCTAGAAGAGGTAGATACAATATTGAAACAGTTTTTAAGGATATTCTTGCATTAATAAAATTGGATTATAATACTTATTCATTAGTGGCCGGGTTACCTGTTAAATTGAAATTTGCAGAATAAATGTGAGAAGTTCTAACTGCTGGTAAAAATACACAGGGAAAGGGTTGAAAGGAGCTGGAGCATTTTATGAAATCAATTAATCTTTTTCTATTGCGTCATAATTGCGTCTATTGCGTCATAATTGAGTAATGATTGCGTAACAGCAAGTCCGATAAAATAAACAAAGTCCGATAAATGCCCGAAATAGATTTTGAGAATTTAGTGCAGGAACTTCTTATAAATTGATTGGCTCATAATTGGTTTAATTGACTCAAAAATGATTCAATATGGAGTCAGGAATGATTATAGCAAATGTCCACCCTTCGCATTCAGGCATCCCGAATGCTCTCGTGAGCTGATCGCATACGCTACCACAAAACCAACACCAGCCGAAGAGTTTACCTGTCCTCCCAACGCGTGGAAAGAAGAAAAGAATGTTTATTTTTGTACAACAAATCCGCCCTCTTTCAGGTGGCGCCGTTTGCACTGAAATGGTTGTGTTTTTAAACCGAAATATTCACTTGCAAGCATAGGCATTAAAACACAAAATAATTCAGTCGTAAGTTCAAGTAATTGTGAAACCAGGTTCGAAGGACATAAAAGTATTTTAAAATTTACTGAATTCGAATTAGCATTACTGCAAGACAATACGTTTGATATGGATGAATCCTTTGGGTTAGATCGGCGAATTGACAACCTAACCGGAAAAAGAAAAGTTGGATTCTACTATTGGGATCTGGAGTGTTTGGAAATGGTCGTTGGTGATTTAAAGGGAGACCAGATTATTGACAAAACCCTTACATTTGAGCTTTATAATAAAATCAAACAGGCAATGGACTATATTGAAAATTATAGAGGGGAATTGAAGAAATAAAACAGGATCGATGAATAATTCTGACTTAGAAAAGAAAATAAAGGATGTTATATGCGATTTATCCGACAAGCAGGGTTATATAAGTTCAGTAGGTATTTTGATGAAGCTTAACTATTTGACACGAACTGACTATGAAAAATGGAGATTTGGTAAAATCGAATATCTCGAAAGAGTATGTCAGGTAAATTTGGGGAAATTGACAACCATAAACCAACTTATTAAACAAATCTCCCGGAAAATGAATTTTGAACCATCGGTGACAGTTTATAATAAGTTTGGAAAAGGACCTAAAACAAGACTTCGTTTCAGCAAATCAGGAGCTGACAGCATTGAAAAGGCTTACTCGACGCATTACATTAACAAATATCAAATTGAACGATTAAAGGAGTTGAAAGACAAAATTATTCCGAACGATGAACAGGAGATGGTTCAGTAAACTTCTTATAAGCCTTCAACTAACTGAATGGCTTTCATGAATAGAGCCGGTTCATTTCTTTTCATGGTATTAATTTCTTAGCCCGAAAGATTCACAAATATTTAACCAGTGGCTCGAACAATGGGTTTTCAGAAAAGCCCGACAGCGCATAGCTAAGCAAGTTTCGATGGATAATAGAAAGATCTCATTATCATATATGTTTAGCTCATATCGTATCATTTTCGATGATGGTTTATCGTATCGCTATCAAATAGTTTCAGCTCATATCGCAACACATATATATAAAATATATTATCTTTATATATATAAATAAACTATACTCAGTTAAATTATATATTAATTGGAGCTAAATGGAATTAATTACCGGTGTTTTCAACAGAAAATCCCTTTTCAATGGGTCAGCCATTGAAAAGGGATTTAGAATAATGTCAGGTTAAATTGTAACCTGATTCAGATGCCAGATTATTAAGGTGTTACAGCTCCGGTAAAACTGGCTCCGTTATTATCAACTGTGGTCATATCAGCCGTATCAAGAGTGCCATCGCCATTTACATCCGTAGGAAGATAACCCGAGACAAAGTTCGAAGCATCATTGTCCACTGGTGTCATATCAGCGGTATCCACCACGCCATCCTGGTTCACATCGCCGCCAAATATGGTGTAAGTTCCGTCGATCATCAGCAACAGATTGTTACCATAAGCCTTTGACGCCTGATCAAAACTGTAATTCAATACCTGTCCTGAAAAAGAAACAGGGTTGGCTGTGGTTGTTTCAATAGAATTACGATGCTTTACTGTAATGTAATAACTACCATTATAGCCGGCAGGAATCAGCAAGGAAACGGAGCCGTTGGTATTCAAATTCGAATTGGGTGCAGCGTAGTCAATTTGACTATAGTTACCCGGATCGTGAAGTTCAACGGTAATCTGGTCGGCTATACCAGGTCCAAATTGAGGACCTGTATCACTATTAGCCTGGTTCATAGTGCCACTGCCGGCGTATAGGCCTTCCAGAAATAAAGTCAGGTTAAGCACTTTAGTAGGATTGTTGATGTTGACATTATAATCCTCTGTTTCACCATAGGAATAGTTGGAACAGGCATCAGAATCAGGTGTACCATATACCTCCCTTACGCGCATCCTGGTGATCCCGGGTAAAGCACTTCCGGGAACTGTAAATGTGATGGAACCGGAAGCAGGCATTGCAGGAAGATTGACAACACCAAGTTTTTCAGTGGCATCAAAGACTCCGTCATAGTTATAGTCTATCCAGACACTAACATAGTTTTGACTGATATAAGTCCCCGCGCTGAGGGTTACCGTATATTCCGAACCTGCATCCAGATTGGCAGACATTTCGTTGTAATAAGTATAGAAAGGGCTTATAGATGCTCCGGTGGCATTGTTTATGCTTCCAAGCTGAACCAGTGAGATGTAATCTCCTTCGACCGAGCCTGTAATGTAAGTTGGGGTACAATAGGCGATGGGCAGTATGTTGATATTGTAATCCTCCGTTTCACCATAATAAATATATGAGCAGGGAAGAAAATTATGTTCATAGTATATATTGTCATAGTATTCTTCCCGAACACGCATCCTGGTATAGCCGGTTGAAGCATTGGCAGGTACTGTAAATGTTATGGTTCCGGTTGCTGGTGAAGCCAGGATTTCAAGAGTGCCAAGCTTTTCAGATGAATCAAACACCCCGTTTTGGTTATAATCAATCCAGACAGAAATATTATTACCGCCTCCTGACCAGGTTCCCGGACTTACGGTAATAGTATATTCTGTGCCGAGTGTAAGATCAGTTGAAAGATTACTGTAGTAGGTATAATATGGACTTGCCGAAGCGCCAGTAACATTGTTAATGGATCCAAGCTGAACCAGTGATATATAATCCCCAAATGATGTGCCATTATGGGAGTTAGGACTGCAATAATCAACATCAATATAACCTGTTTTGGTCTCAGTATCAAAACCACCTGCATTTGTCGCGATCAATGATACCGTATAATTGCCGATAGCAGTGAACGCTACCAGTGGATTTTGCGAGCTGGCTGAAGTGCCGCCAAAATAAACTACCCGGTTCGGGTTAAAACTCCAGGTCCATGAAGTCGGTGTATTGGTTGACAGGTCAGCAAAAGTGACAATTTGGTTGACTTCAAACGTGGTTGATGAAGCTGAGAAGTCTGCAACAGGAGGAGGTGCCAGGCCTGCGCAACTGACTGCTGCTGCCCAGCCCGCTGGTGTTACACTAAGATCTGAAGTAAAATGAAACGTAAGAGCTCCTGACGCATTGGTAGCGGTAATGGTACCAGGGCTGACTGAACCGGTATAAGTTCCGATTAAAGCTGCGGAAGTGTTTATCCCATCATAAATACTCAGGAAATCATAGCTTGATTCGAGTGCAAATGAGTTGAATTGAACCCTGACTTTAGCCCCCGGCGTTCCGGGATAGAAAACTTTTACGAGGTCTTCGAAATTGGTGTAATTGCCCGATGGTCCTCCTGAATCGTAAAAATTACCGGCACAGGTTGTAACAACATCATTGGCCATGAGATAGACGACAGAAGAACCAACATTAATATAATTCTGTCTGACCTTTGTGTTTGCTGTACCTGATTTGGTAACGGTTAAAATGACGTCATAGCTTCCTATGGCATTATAGGTTACCGCCGGTGGATTCTGACCTAAGAAAGATGAAGGTGTACCACCCGGGAATGTCCACTCCCAACTGCCTGGTCCACAGCTTGAAATATCAGTGAAGACAACACTGCCGCCTTCGGAAATGCTGGTTGGCGCAGCGGTGAAATCTGCAACTGCATTTATAACATTGATATAACCGGTTTTCGTTTCTATATCGGTTGTAATCCCATCACCTACTGTTAGCGTAACGTCATACGTTCCGGGAACTGCATAGGTTATTGCCGGGGGTGTCTGACCAACGTATGAAGAAGGTGTTCCGCCCGGGAAACTCCAGGTCCATGATGTCGGGCCGCCCAGTGGGATATTGGTAAATGTTACAGAACTTCCGGAACAAATAGTGGTCGGAGTCCCGTAAAACTCAGCGGTCAATGCAGGTGTTCCCAGCGTGAAAGAGACAACCCTTGTTTTTTTTCCGCTGCTGTAATATTCATTAGTGTACCAGAAGGTTGTATTATCCAGCGGATCAATCGTCATCAATGAATAATCGCCCCATCTCCTGTATGATGGTTGGGATGCTGTGCCTGATGCCAGATCGGGGCTTTCAACTATATCCATTACACCGTTACCAAGTGAATACTGAGCGGCAGATTGACCGCAATAGCGCATATTTGGAGTCATAGTAGCACTGGAGATACTATACCCCAGGGCTATCTGGTGCAAATTATTGATGGCAATGCTTCCCATAAACCGGCTGTGCTGGTCAGGGGCATAGGTGCCCTGCTGTCTGACTTCCCATGTGGGATCAGATTGTGAGCTTTTTATAAGTTCGTACCATCTCTGTCCGGCATGATTGGTGCCATCAACATCCACAGTCTGCACACAAACCATGGATTGGGTACTCCCAAAATTCTTATATTGTCCTCTTGACATAAATACATAGGGCTGGCAATCTATCAACTGTGACTGACCGATTTGAGGAATATCTCCCACTCCCCAGGCATTGAATTGTGAGTCGAAAGGAGCAACAGGCAGTTGCTGTGCAAGGGTAAATGTTGAACTTAGGGGTGTTGTCCAGTTAACGGCACAATCAAAAACCCTTATTTCATCAGCTCCGCCCCAGGCATCATCGTTAAAGGCAATAAACTGCCCCGGTGCACCAACCGGTGCCTCTGCACCGTCTGCATCAAGGGGAATAATGGTATGAAATCCATCCGGGCGGTAATTGTTGTGAAAAGCCACTGACTGCGGAGTCGGGCTGCCGGTAATCATTGCACTGCGTTCAAAAACATGCACATCATCTCCGGGGCCTGAACCACCTAAGTTTGTTCCCATATAATAACCATCCCGCCAGATCCCGACTTTTTCATAGTCAGGAAATCCATTCATTACGAATGACCAGCGCCACCAGGCTCCGGTCGGATCACTGGTTTGGGAAACGGCAAATAGCATATAGTAAGGCGCAGCATCAACAGAAAATTCTACAGCCAGCCATTTCTGGGCCTGCTCATCATACAGGATCAGCGGATCACCACTGTTATACTGAGCACCCGGAACGCCGGCAAAGAGCGTATTCATGGCAGTCGGAGGTACTACCTGCACGCCTGCTTTATTCCAAATAGCATAAGTCGTGTTTACTGTTTGCATATAATGGTTGGGGCCAACGGTCCCGTTTGCATCGGATGGAAGGTAAGGGCTAGGCTGACCGTCAAAATTCAGCGAAAGTGCCCTGGTTGTATTCTCCACCCAGCCATTCTTTTTTTGCCAGACCGGATCAGGACCCTGGTCATGCCAGAATGAATAATCAGGTGCTTCCTCTTCCTCTGTTTCCAGACCATCCATTACCGACTTGCCCTGGTTGTCAATATAATATTGAGCATCTACCGGTGGCAGATCTTTTAACGATGGTATTTCGTCAAAATAAATGGCGGTAGATACACTCGAAGGATGAACTACCTCATTTTGAGCAGCTGCCGTATTTGCGGAAGTCAATAGACCCAAAGCTGCTATTAAATGTAGAAACTTTTTCATAAGTTAAACTATGGTTAAATTAGTGAATTGAACCTGGCTATGCCCGATTCATAAAACATATGTGCACTAAAAAGCAGGCGTATTGAATCAGAATATGCTTTGAAAACTAAAAACCGGTAATGGAAATCTTACAAACTAAAAGAAATGTCATTAGTTGATTTGTAGATAATTGGTAGGATTTTTTTAGTAGAATGCCGTTTGATTATATGCAAAAACGAACATAATTGAGTCTATTTTAAACATCTATTAATGAGAATTGTTCTAAATAGTGTTGAGATTTATTAAAAAAATCTGTTGAACTATTTCTGATCTGAATAAATTGAAATAACTACGACTTAGACTGACATTCAGTTTAATAGTCAGTTTTTTGTGTAGTTGTACTCTAAAATATTAGTGACCGAATAAATCTCTTCCATTGGAAAGGATTTAATCGGTCAATACTAACTCTAAAATAAAATATGCCCCGGGAAAGGCTTACTCGTCAGCGTGGATAGACGTCATAGATTATTTCAACACTTCTGTTCATATCGGGTTAACAGCTGAGCTATTAAGAGACGACAAAAAGTTACTTACGCTAACTATAGAAATCCGCTTTAAAACTACAGTTTAAAACAATTCGTCAAAACGAATTTTTTTATTGATGAAGCAAAAAGTGAAGCCAGTTATGTAGCTGAGAATAGTTGCTAAAAAGGAAATTTGTATTTTTGACAAGAATTCTGGTGGATCCAACGACGAGTCTTCATAAATGCCTTACAGCGCTGTTGCCAGGACAAGTGTAAAATTTTGTACCGAATGAAATGAAAGCTCCAACATTCATTCGGATTTCTATTTTAGACTTTTTACTTTTTACTTTTTACTTTAGACTTTTTACTTGACACTGCCATGCACTTTAGCAATCAGAACGTTCACGAAACAGTTACCAATACAAAACAAAAATATGAAAAAATACACTTTTTTATTCCTGACATTATTCGGAATAAGCCAATTTATTCAGGCACAACAAGACAAATACCTATGGCTTGAAGAAGTTGATGGTGAAAAGGCTTTGGAATTTGTAGCTGGTCAAAACAAAGTTACCATTGAAAAATTGAGTAAAGAAAAGGACTATCAGCAGATTTACGATAAGAGTCTGGAAATATACAATTCTTCTGAACGAATTGCATATCCTACAATTAGAGGCAACTATGTATATAATTTTTGGAAAGACAAAGACCATGAAAGAGGAATCTGGCGAAGATGCCTTTTAGCCAACTATACAAATGGGAAATTGGATTGGGAGACACTGCTTGATATTGACGAACTGTCGAAAAAAGATGAAATCAAATGGGTGTATAAAGGGGCGAGAGGATTATATCCTTCCTACAATCAATTTTTAGTTGAACTTTCAAAAGGTGGTGGCGATGCGGTTATTACGAAAGAATTTGATGTAAATAAAAAACAATTCATCGAAAACGGATTTTTTATTGATGAAGCAAAAGGTGAAGCCAGTTATGTAGATGAAAATACGTTGATTGTCGCGACCGATTTCGGCGAAGGCACGATGACTACTTCGGGATATCCAAGTCAGGTTAAGCTTTGGAAGCGCGGAACTCGACTAAAAGACGCTCAACTCATTTATCAGGGAGAATCTACTGATGTCGGTACCTGGGGTAGTGTATTACGTGATGATTCACAAGCATATACACTTATTACCCGGTCGCTGACCTTCTTTACTAGCCATACATTAATCTGGGTAAACAATAAAGCCATCAAATTAGACATTCCGGAAGATTGTGATCTGAAAACTATTTTGAACAATCAATTGGTCATCCAATTAAAATCTGATTGGACAGTAAATTCCATCACCTATAAAACCGGAACACTTTTAAGTCTCAATTTTACAGCATTGTTAAAAGGTGAAAAGCAAATTCAGGTTATCATTGAACCAGATGAATTTTCGAGTATTTCAGAGGTTTCAAAAACCAGAAATAAATTGCTTGTCAACCTATTGACCAATGTTACCGGTAAATTATACATCTATTCATTCAATGACGGAAAATGGATCAATCAAAAAGTAAATGCACCGGATTTCGGAACTATTTCAATTGTGGCTACCACTGATATTTCAGATCAGTATTTCTTTGATTTTGAAAACTTTATCACACCATCCACCTTATATTCCGCGGATGCAGGTAACAACACTTTTAAGGCTTACAAATCGCTTCCTGCTTATTTTGACGCAAGTAAATATGATGTAAAGCAGTTCAAGGCAGAATCAAAAGATGGTACGATGGTTCCTTATTTTATTGTTTTTAGAAAAGATATGAAAAATGACGGTACCAACCCAACCCTTATATTGGCTTACGGTGGATTTGAATCTTCGTCATTACCATTTTACGCTTCAACATTTGGAATAGCCTGGCTGGATAAAGGCGGTGTTTTTGTACTTGCAAACATTCGTGGTGGCGGGGAATTTGGTCCAAAATGGCATCAGGATGGAATGAAAGAAAAACGACAAAATGTATTTGATGATTTATATGCTGTTTCCGAAAACCTGATATCCCGAAAAGTTACCTCATCAAAACACTTAGGCGTAATGGGTGGAAGTAATGGTGGTTTATTGGTGGGTGTTGCTTTTACACAGCGACCTGACTTATACAATGCTGTTATGTGTGAAGTGCCTTTGCTAGACATGCAACGCTATAACAAGCTGCTGGCAGGTGCCAGCTGGATGGGAGAGTACGGAAATCCTGATATTCCGGAAGAATGGGAATACATCAGAAAATATTCACCCTATCAAAATCTTAAAGAGGGAATGAACTATCCCGAAGTATTCTTTTATACTTCTACTCGGGATGACAGAGTGCATCCCGGGCATGCCCGAAAAATGGTTGCCAAAATGAATGATATGGGTTACAAAACCTATTATTATGAAAATACAGAAGGCGGTCATGGAGGCTCTTCAACTAACGAACAAGGTGCCACATTGAACGCTATGACGTTTTCTTATTTATTGATGAAGCTGAAGTAATACAACTTGGATTGACTGTATTAAGCCAATGATATACTAAACTAAAACGCAATCGCTCTAGAAATGTAAAGATCCCTGTCTGCCAGTTTAGACGGAGGAACCAGAAAGTTAAATTTCGACTGCCCCTGAAAAACGAGGTAGGAATTTAAGCAAATGGTAAACGATTTGCTTTTGGGATGCTGCAATGCTCAAAACGGGAGGCCCGGGTAATCATGGAAAAGCCGGGAAAACAACCGGGCTGAGACAACCTGAAATCTGAGATGGGTTATTTTCCCCCGAAAAGCCCTTTCAACGTACCCATGATGCCATCACCACCTTTGCCTGTCAGTGAACCGATAATGCTATTCAGGTCAATGCTGCTGTCGTTGGGATCGTTGGTCTTCTGCTTCAGTTTATTCATTACAACAGGGACGATCTGGTTTACAATATTGCCTGCAGCAGCGCTGTTAATGCCGAATTTTTTCATCAGATCACCGGCAACACCGGAAGTGATATTGCTTACAGCCGGACTGGCTGAAGCCTGTCCACCCCCTTTAAAAATATCCAGGATGGAATCGAGGTTACCACTGCCTGCCTGACCTTTCAGGCCGCTCATAATGGAGCCGGCGGCGGTTTCAATGGCTTCATCGTTTCGTTCGTTGGGGATTGCAGGGTTTTTGACGATGGCCTCGCCTGCATTTTCCTTTACCAGTTGAAGTAATTGTTCAAACATTTTGTTAATTTATTAAGGGTGAATATAGTTTAAAAATACCGGCTGAATTGAGGGTAATCCAAAGTATTTTTTGCCACTGGGAGATATTCAATCATTTCAGTCGAAACTGTTAAACGTAGCACAGAATATATTGTTTCGGAATTGCCCCATTTATCTGACGAAATGATTTCATACGGATTTGTCAGAGGTGGAAAACCACGGGATAAAATTGTAAACAGATTCCGGATCACTGAACCGCTGAATGATCAGATTTCAGTGTATGTATTCTTCAACCTACTTTATTGATTGGGGAGAACTATTTTTATATAAATTTGCTGTAAATTGGGAATTAAATATTTGATAAATATATGATGAAACTTACCAGACTGGCATTCCTGTTTTTATTAATAATCCTGCTGTTTACATCTTGTTCGAAAGAGGCAGGAGAAGGAGGGAATTCATCCATAACCGGGTCCATCATTGTTCATGACTATAACAGCGACTATACTGTCCTGCGCGGGATTTACGGCGGGGCAGATGAAGATGTTTACATCATTTACGGCAACGATCTGAGCTATAGCGAAAGAATCAGGACCAACTATAACGGGGTTTACGAATTCAGGTACCTTCGGCCGGGAGACTATACGGTTTATGCTTATTCTGAAGACTCTACCCTTACAATGCCTTCAGGTAAATACTCGGTAATCAGGCAGTTGAAAATAACCGGGAATCATCAGACGGTGAAGGCAGACGACATGATCATCTTCAAATAAAGACCTGAAAATTATTAGGATTACAATCCGGCAGATTCCGGATAAATAGCTTTGAAAGAGAGCCATAACAAGAATGATCCCCCGATGGATAAGTTGATAAATGTTCTCAGGCGTTTTACTCCGATTACACTTGATCAGATGGATCATGTGCAACTGCTTGACCGCATCGATACCAAATACATTCTCACCCAGCAACAGCTTGCTGAATTATTGGGCGAAATTGCTGATGCTTACTCAATACTGACCATTAGAGATCAGTTTTTTCATGCCTATGAGACCGTTTATTTTGATACGGCAGCACACGACCTTTACCTGATGCACCACAACGGGCGCCGGAACCGTTACAAACTCCGGTTCAGGAAATACCTGGATTCCGGTATCTCATTTTTTGAAGTTAAGCAGAAAACCAATACCCGCAGAACCATAAAAAGCAGGATCCGGGTTACCGGTATAACAGATGTCCTGACAGCAAAACAACAACAGTTTGTGCATGAATGTATTCACGAGGATACGCCTGATTTCTTTCCGGCATTACAGGTGAAGTTTACCCGGATTACACTCGTCAATCATCAGGGTGGCGAACGGATTACCATCGATACCAACCTGCATTATCTGAATGACGGCAGGGAGAAGGAGATTGACAGGATTGCAATTGTGGAAGTGAAGCAACAAAAACATTCAGAGTCCCCTTTCCGCAAACTGATGCGCGATAACCGGCTGCATGAGTTTTACCTGAGTAAATATTGTCTGGGGATAACCTGCCTGAATGAAAACCTGAAAAAAAACCGTTTCAAACGGAAATTAATGGCCTTAAATAAGCTCGGCTATGATGTCTATTAAACAGATTGCATTTTTTTTAACCATCCTGAGCCTTTCAATGGCCACATTCACTTCTGTAGCTCAGAAAACCGATGGTATAACTGACAGTAAAGACGTTGTAGTGAGCAATGCCACCGGTAATCGGTTAAATCCGGTAGTTCATATCGTTGATGAACCGGTCACCCTTAACAAAAAATTTCTTTACAGCATCCTCATCGATCTCGCATCCATGCTGATTATTTTTGGACTCATTTATTTCCCCAACTACAGGAATAAGGAGTTTTTGTTTACTTTTTTCATTTTTAACATCATCATCTTTATCATAACCTTTGTCCTGAATAAGACCAGTATTTCCATGGGTGCTGCCTTTGGTCTGTTTGCTGTATTTTCGATGCTCCGTTACCGCACTGAAGGTATTTCCATGAAAGAAATGACCTACCTGCTGCTCGCCATCGCACTTGGACTGATCAACGCAATCGGACTGAATCTGTTTCCAATCAGCGTTTTTAACCTCATCCTGGTCCTGTTTATTTTTATAATGGATCATCCGATGGTTTTTAAGCAGGAGCAATCCAAGGCTATCATTTATGAGAATATTGAAATGATCAGGCCGGAGAATAAAGAGCTATTGTTGGGTGACCTCCGTAAACGGACCGGACTTGATATTCACCGGTTTTCAATTACAACCATTGATTTTCTAAAGGATGCTACATCCATCATGGTCTATTATTATAAAAAATAGAAGATTCCCATGAAGTGCAGACAGCTGTCCAGGGCAGGATTTAGTACGATTGTATTGATTATCCTGATTCATACTACCGCAAATGGTCAGGTAAAGGATGCCGGCTTATGGACCAGTCTGAGTTTTGAAGCTAAACTTGTAAAGAAACTTTCATTATCGGTTTCGCAGGAATACAGGTTCAATGAAAATGTGACTGAACTCGATACCTGGATCAGTGAAGCTGGTCTGAATTATAAATTGAACAAGTATTTAAAAGCTTCGGTCAACTACAGGTTTACAATGAAACGCATGACCAATAACCTATACAGCCCTCGTCACCGGTTTTTCATTGATATTAAGGCTGAGAAGAAGATTAAGCCGTTTATTTTCCAGTTCCGCACACGTTTCCAGGAGGAATATGCTGATATCGGCCGGGCTACTGACGGAGGCTTTGCAGGGTATTATTCAAGGAATAAACTAAGCATCAAATTTGATCTTGACAGGAAATGGGAACCCTATCTTTCTGTTGAACTTTTCTCCCCGCTCAGGCGCAACCAGCCCTATTTGTTTGATGATATCCGTACTTCGGCCGGGCTGGAGTTTGCTGTATCGAAACATCATAGCATTGATATATACTATATGATTCAGAATGAGTTGAATGTGAGTAATCCGGTAATGGATTTTATCGGCGGTATCGGTTATCAGTTTAAATTATAATCAGCTGGCGAACTGAAAATTTCTTCATGCTTTTATAATGCGACGGTTGAAGGTTTAGCCCCCTCATCCAAAATGATTAATTTTGCCCGATTAATATTATCTGAATAATTTTAAAGTTTTACAACTCAAATGACTGACTATACCGACGACGACCGCCTGCCGGTTACAATTCTCACCGGATTCCTGGGGGCCGGGAAAACCACCCTGCTCAATAACCTGATCAAAAAACATCCTGATTACAAGTTTGCGGTAATTGAAAATGAGTTCGGGGAAATTCCCATCGACAACGACCTTATTTTGGGCGTCGAAAGTGAAAACATCTTTGAGATGTCGAACGGTTGTATCTGCTGCTCCCTGAACGGGGAACTTTCAGAATTGCTCTTCGATCTGCTCAACATCAGGCATAAGCTCACCCATCTGGTGGTGGAGACAACGGGCATTGCCGATCCTTCAATGGTGGTGCAGGCCTTTATGTCGTCGGAACAGGTGGAGATGTTTTACCGCATCGACAGTGTGGTATGCCTTGTAGATGCCCGCAACATTCAGATCATTGCCTCTGATACAGAGATGGCTGCAAAGCAGATCAGCTATGCCGATACTATCATTCTGAATAAAACTGACCTGGTAAATGAGGCGGAACTGGCTCAGGCAGAGGCACTGGTAAAATCCTTCAACCCTTTTGCTAAAGTGTATTTCAGCAAATTCGGCAGCCTTGACGATATCCGGTTACTGGATACCTATGCTTATGCACCTCAGATCATTGAGACTTTTACAATGGATGCAGGCAGTCTGAAACTCAGCTCAGGACCCTTGAAGCCTGCCGGTTTTGCACTGGTTCAGAAACAGCAAACCCCGCTTGCCCATGAAATTGAGTCACACAGCTACATCTTTACGCGCAATTTCGATCCGCATAAGTTCAATTTCTGGCTCGACCACCTGGTGGAATATTATGGTGCAGGAATCTACCGCATCAAAGGGATTGTCAGTTTTGATCAGGTAGCTCAGAAAGTTGTCGTACAATCGGTGCGCGATCATATTATGATTTCGGGCGGGGAACCATGGCAGGAAGGGGAGGAGCGAGTAAGCCGGATTATCTTTATCGGAAAGAACCTGGGAAAACTAAACCTGGAAGAAAGCCTGATTGAGCTTCTGGGTGGGGAGTTGCAGGAAAGTGTGCTGATGTTGCAACAGAACCAATAGGCGAAGGGCGAAGGGCAAAGGGCTCAGGGCCGGTGGCTGAGTGTTTTGCGACCAAAATGCTGAAATATACAAACGGGTTGATTCGCAAAATGTATCGAAGCCACAAGGCATGGAGCGAAGGGCGCAGGGCGAAGGGCTCAGGGCCGGTGGCTGAGTGTTTTGCGACCAAAATGCTGAAATATACAAATGGGTTGATTCGCAAAATGTATCGAAGCCACAAGGCATGGAGCTCAGGGCTCAGGGCGAAGGGTGAAGGGCCGGTGGCTGAGTGTTTTGCGACCAAAATGCTGAAATATACAAACGGGTTTATTCGCAAAATGTATCGAAGCCACAAGGCATGGAGCTCAGGGCGCAGGGCGAAGGGCTCAGAGCTCAGAGCTCAGAGCGAAGGGCAGGGAGCATGGAGCATGGGGCATGGCTTTGAAAGGCGAGGTTTCGTCTCTTTAAATGCAGACACGGGGACTTGGAGAAATGGGGACAAGGAGAGATTGGCTCTGAGCAATGAAAGTTGTCCCTCGTCCAAACCGTTCCTCGTCTCATCTTAGCTCAGGGCGCAGAGTATAGGGCATGGCATTTATATATGAGGGTTCGTCTCTTTAGCAACAGAAAAGGGTACATGGGGAATTGGTTTTTAGAAATTAGAAATTAGAAATTAGAAATTATCTTCCCTCGCCTCATTTATTTCTCAAAACACTTCCTTCGCTATCTTCCTGATATTATCACTTTTCCCCATAGAATAGAAGTGAAGCACCGGCACACCTGACTTGATCAGTTCGCGACTCTGGGCAATAGCCCATTCGATACCAAGCTGGCGTATCTGGTTGTTATCGGTGCATTTTTCAGCTTCTTTTGCCAGATTCTCAGGCAGGTCGATGGAAAAGGTTTTTGGAAGGGTTGAAAGGTGCATCCGTGTCGAAAGAGGCTTAAGCCCCGGAATAATAGGTACCTGGATTCCAGCTTTGCGGCAGGCTTTTTCGAATCGGAAAAAGGCTGCATTGTCAAAAAACATCTGGGTTACAATGTAACTGGCTCCGGCATCCACTTTTTCTTTCAGGTGAGCAATGTCAGCAGCAATATTGGGCGATTCGGCGTGTTTCTCGGGATAGCCTGCCACGCCGATGCAAAACCCGGTTGGGTTTGCATTGATGATGTCCTCTTCAAGGTAAATCCCATGATTCATATTCACAGCCTGCTTAACCAGATCAAGGGCATATTGGTTTCCAGCAGGTTCCGGTCTGAATACTTTTTCACCGGCCGGGTTATCGCCCCTCACCAGCAGTATGTTGTCAATGCCAAGAAAATAAAGGTCAATCAGCGCATTCTCAGTCTCTTCACGGGTAAACCCACCACAAATAATATGCGGTACGACATCTATGTTATATTTGAATTTTATGGCCGCAGAAATACCAACCGTACCGGGGCGTTTGCGTATGGTTCGTCTTTCCAGCAGACCATCCGCCCTTTCTTTGTAGATGATCTCTTCCCTATGGTAAGTAACGTCAACACAACATGGATTGAATTCAATCAACGGATCAATCGTCTGGCTGGTTGATTCAAAGTTTTCGCCCTTCAGCGGGGGGAGCAGCTCAAAGCTGAACAGCGTTTTGCCATTCCGGTGCGCAATGTGTTCGGTTAGTTTCATTCCTTTTGGTTGATATCTGGTAAACAGTAATTTAATTTAATTGGCAGTTGGCAGGAAGCCCGTCTGACCACCTGTCTGCCTGCGGCACTCATTCTGGGCTAGTGTTAAGTAAAAAGTCTAAAGTAAAAAGTTGCAATCTGATTGAGTATTAGAACTTTCATTCGATTCGATACTGTTTCTGATAGCTCTCGGGATTGCCAACTACTCAATTCTTAAAAAATGAGACCAACTGCCAACTATTCATCTGCTTTCAATCAATAATTGATTAATTTGCCTACTGCCTTTGCCAATTTCGGATTTCGGATTTCGGATTTCGGATTTCGGATTTCGGAATTGCCTGCTTTTTATTGCCAACTGCTTTCGATCAGAAATTGATTGTTTTGCCCACTGCTATTTGCCAACTGCCAACTTTTCATCAGCTTCCAATCAATAACTGATTATTTTGCCAACTGCCTTTGCCAATTTCGGATTTCGGATTTCGGAATTGCCTACTTTATATTGCCAACTGCCTCTTGCCAACTGCTTCATATCGGTAACTGATTATTTTGCCAACTGCCAATTGCCAAATGTCAACTTACTAACCTCAATCCAGATGCCTCAGTAATTCAAATTCTGCGCCAATAGTTTTTCCACTTCTGCGGTGCTAAGCCCTTTGCGGGAAGCGTAATCGGCTACCTGATCGCGGCTTATGCGGCTTACATTAAAGTACTGTGAGCCAGGATGCGAGAAGTAATACCCGCATACAGCAGCAGCGGGATACATTGCATAATTCTCGGTGAGGTGAATGCCCGATTCTTCCCCTTTCAACAAATCAAATAACTTTCGTTTTTCGCTGTGTTCCGGACAAGCCGGGTAACCCGGTGCCGGACGTGTGCCATCGTATCCTTCACTCAGAATTTGATCCAGTGGCAGGTCCTCTTCCGGTGCATAACCCCAGTATTCTTTGCGGACATAAAGATGCAGCACTTCTGCAAAAGCTTCAGCCAGCCTGTCAGCGAGGATTTTAACCATAATCGCGTTGTAGTCGTCGTTTTCTGCAATGAATTTTTCGGCATGTTTTTCAACGCCCAGACCGGCGGTTACAGCGAAGAATCCAATATAATCTCTGATTCCGGTTTCTGTTGGTGCCACAAAGTCGGCCAGGCAAAGGTTGTGCACGCCAGGCTCTTTCTCCTCCTGATTTCTGAGAAAGTGAAAAGTATCGAGATGTTTACCCGTAACTTCATCCGATATTTCGACGCTTTCATTTCTTGAACGGGCAGGAAAAAGTCCGATAACCCCATCGGCCTGAACCATTTTCTCATTGATCATTCTGCTGAGGATAATCTGAGCATCATCGAAAAGTTTACGGGCTTCCACGCCTTTGGCCGGATCATCAAATATTTCAGGGTATTTGGCCCCGATTTTCCAGGCATAAAAGAAATATGTCCAATCAATGAATTTACTGATCTCTTCAAGCGGCCAGCTTTTAAAGCGGGTAATCCCTGTTTTTTTTGGGACCGGGGGTGAGTAGGTTTTCCATTCCGGGTTAAAACGGTTGGTCCGGGCCGCTTCCAGCGGAATATAGGTTACTCCGGCGCGGGTATTCAGGTGTTTGGTGCGTAATCCGTCATAACGTTTA
>JBBQBC010000039.1:0-23424 GCA_038317155.1 Bacteroidales bacterium | reverse complement strand
GTTACCGACAATTCATAGGAATGGCCATGTACATTCTTACACGGGCCGTCGTATCCGGATAAAGCATGTGCCGATTCAAACCTGAATTCTTTGGTTACCCTGATTTGTTTCATGCGTGTTGAATATCCTGCAAAGGTATTAAAATCCCTCACACCCCCAATCCTCCTTCTCATTTAAAGTTAAATGATTGTCATTCAGAACCTGCCTGATTGCCGTCAGGCAGGCAGGCGTAAAGAAGTAAAGTGATGAATCTCTTTCACTTATAAGGATTTTAGTCAGTCACTACTGTATTTCATTCATAATGGTCCCGGAGTCCAATTTGGCCTGGTAACCAGCACCATGAACCAGATTTCGCCGGCCAAAATATTCAGCAAAAAGACTTTCACTATATTGTTAAAACCGAACTTATTGTTTCCCCTGCAGCTTGCTCCGTCATTTCGGCGGGGTTAGGCAAAAATGTAAAGGACCATTATTAGTTCTCATTAAGAAAATGAAAATTTTTATTTCAAGAACAACCTGAATAAGATTAAAAAGGGTTTCTTTGTTCTTAGTTAAAAAAAAACTGTAACTTTATTGAATCGATCAACCGAAGAAATGAGCATAAACATTTATTAACCAATTTAAATTTTCTATGATGAAAAATTACATTAAATCTTTGATTTCAGTCATCGGTGCATTCGTTGTACTTTCACTTACAGCACAAGCACAGGTAACTATTACCCAATGGACTTTCGAAGGCGATACCACCATACCTGCAATCGGCAATGGAGTGGCAAGCCTTATTGGCGGAACTACAGCAACTTTTGCATCCGGAGTAACCGGATCTCCTGATCGTGCCTGGAATTCATCAGGCTATCCGGCGCAAGGTGTGGGTTCCGGAACTGCCGGTGTTGAGTTTCTGGTAAGTACAGGTGACTATAAACAAATTTCAGTTTCGTGGGATGGTCGTCACAGTAATACCTCGGCCAACAGGATACGGCTTCAATATACCACCGATGGGTTAACCTGGATAAATTTTGAGGCTAACGCTGCCAATGCCATTAATATGGCTGCCGGTGTCGATAAAGGATTTGATAACGGACGTTACATTGCCGATGCAGGCGACACTTGGTATCAGCGCGCTGCAGACCTTTCGGGCATTAATGGTGTTGCCAGCAATACTGTATTTGGTATCAGGATGGTAACTGAATTTGTTGATGGTGTCGAATACGGCGTCTCTACACCAACAAGCAATTATGGAACAGGAGGAACGTTGCGTTATGATAATGTCACTTTTCGGGGTATTTTTGACCCAATTGGTGTTTTTAATCCTGAAATCCGATTGGTCAGGATATACACTTACGGGAACCTACTCAGTATTGAATCTGTAGAATCTCTTAAAGGAGAAGTTCAGATTTATAACTTTGAAGGACAACAAGTGGCCGGATACACGCTTAGAGGAACAAATGCTTCTTTTAACCTTAATGTCCCGGCAGGGATATATATCGTGCAAATAATCAGCGATAAAGGCTCATATAGAAGCAAGGTAATGGTGAATTAGATTATTTGTCCGAATCTATTATCCGTTCAATTGGCATCTCATTTTGTTGATTGTTAAGTAGGATGGTATTTCACGACAAATGATCAAACGCCCGAAAAGGGTTTTTTGCATCGACTTATTAATTCCAATGATCATCTGATAATTTAAATTTTAAAAAATGAAACAAACTTACACTCAACTTCGAATTTGGAATTTAACCGGTCTTGTACTCGTTATATTCCTTTCTTTGTCAGGAATAAAAGTAACTGCTCAGCCATTATTGGTTGAGAATTTCGATTATGCTGTTGGTGCTTTGCTCACCAACAACGGATGGACTTCCCATAGCGGAACAGGAACAGAGCCTGTGGATGTTACCAATGGGCTTATCTTCAATGGATATGCAGGTTCCGGAATTGGGGGAGCAGCTAACCTTGATAACAATGGCGAAGATGTAAATAAGACTTTTACAGAACAAACTACCGGAACAGTATATGCTGCTTTTGTGGTACAAACCCAGGCAACAAATGCCGAAGGTTATTTTATCCATTTTGGGCAGAGTACCATTTCAACAACCTATTTTACAAGAATATTCGTAAGTGCGGCCGGCGATGGGATCGGACTTGGTCTTGGGAGTACGCCACCTGCTGTTTATTCTCCTGTAACTCCGGGTATTCCGGCATTGGTTGTATTTAAACTTGATATTGATACCAAGGTATCGAGTATATATGTATTCAACGCCTTTCCGGCAACGGAACCTGCAACAGCAGATGGAACGGTAACTGAAACGGCTACTTTTACGAATGTGGGCTGTATTGCACTTCGACAATTCAATGCGGCTGAACGTGCTATTGTTGACGGTATCAGGGTAGCCGATAACTGGGCTGACGCTGTAGCCCCTTCATCAGGAAGTTTTCCGGTTATTGCTGCTTCTCCCGGAACATTATCCGGATTTGTTTACAGCTTTGGCAATGGACCTTCTGCTTCACAGAGTTACAATCTGTCAGGTGCTGATCTTACGCCCGTTATGGGTGATATCACGGTTACTCCTACAGCCGATTATGAGATTTCGTCCGATAATGTAAGTTTTGGCCAAACACCACTTATGATTGCATACAGTGGTGGGATGCTTAGTCCAACTCCTGTTTATGCCAGGTTAAAAGCCGGTCTGGCTGCCGGACAATACAATGGAGAAATGATTACCAATGCCGGTGGTGGCGCAGCCACATCGAATGTGACCTGTAATGGCCGTGTGGAAGCTCCTGCATCAACAAACCTTCCTTACACTGAAGATTTTGCCGGTGGGTTTGGCCTTTGTTACACCTTTAGTGTATCCGGACCTGCTCAATATTGGAAACACAGCACAATTGGTGAATATGCCTATATGAATGGTTTTAATACCGGTGTGCTTGAAGAAGACTGGATGGTGTTACCTGCAGTTAATTTCGTTACCTATCCAAATGTCCGGGTGAGTTTCGATAGTTATGTGAACTATGGTGCCGATGATGCAGATAACTATTTCAAACTGGTTTATTCAACTGATTACGAGGGTATTGGTGACCCATCGCTGGCAACGTGGACTGAACTCTCTTTCGTTTATCCGACAGAATTATCGATCTGGACTCCATCAGGCATAGTTGATATGTCAGCGATTACCGGCTCAAAAGTTTATATTGCATTTAAGTACCATTACAATGTAGATTTCTACCGTTCATGGCAGATAGACAATATTTCGATTGTCAATAGTCCAAATGGTATTGGCGATCTGACTTCAGAAATTGGCAAAATCTACACTTATGGAAAAGAGTTGAAAATTGAACTTGAGCATGCAGTCAATGGCCAGGTTCAGATAGTAAACACCATTGGTCAGCAGATTGCTAATTTTGACCTTTCCGGAAAAATTGCTTCCTATACTTTAAATGCCCCTGCAGGAATCTACATCGTTCGGATAGTCAGTGATAAAATTTCAATAAGCAGCAAGGTTTTTATCAGGTAGCAACCTGTCTTCTTTGCAGATATTATTCAGATTGATCCTGCACCTGATATTGACTGTAATGGTTAATAGCAGGTGCAGTGTTTTTTTGGGAATCGAAAATTATACTCTATGAAACGTATAAGCTATATTTTGAAGAACCTGACAGTTGTTCTAATGGTGTTTCTCACGACTATGCTTTATGGTCAGACAACTACTGCCCACTGGACTTTTGAAGAAGATGTCAATATACAATAAATTGTCGGGTAATAATGAGTATGTGCTGCAAACTGCAATTCCCACAGGAGTTTATATTGCCCGGATTGTTGGGCCCAACACGCTTATCAGCAGTAAACTGATTTTAAAATAACCGAAGTCGGGGATTTGGTTTATTCCTGTGCCAGGTTTTTCGCAATCTTTCTTCGAATTATGGGGTAGGGTTGCTTCAACAGATCTTCGCGTAAATTTTCTGAGAAGTGCACCTGATATCCATAAACCAGACAGGCAGTAAGAAAATAAACTCCGCTCTGAATCCACAAAGCCATGATTTCTTTTCTGGTTTCGAAAATGGTGGCGCCCATTGAATTCATTTTGATAAATCCAAACATGGCGTTCGAAGACGGAAATATTTCGCGCACCGTTAACCACAGCGGACTGAAATTTGATAATGGCCAGATAATTCCCGATAAAAAGAGCAGCGGTATCGACGTGAAAAGGTAAAGCAGCATGGGGCTTTCCCGGTTTTTAAAAATCACTGAAAGAGTAAGACCGAAAAAGACAGACGACAACAGGAAAGGGGTCATCAGCGTCCCCAGTTCGTAGAAACTGGCAGACCTTGCATAGCCAAACCATTGCGGAATCATGCCAAGCATATAAACGCACAGCAAAACATAGATGGTGAAATAAGCAGCTGATTTACCCACTACCAGCCGCAGTGTTCCCATTCGTTTGCGGTCGAGTGGGACCAGGGTGCCGAAAGGATGGCGTTCGCGGGCGGTACCGGCCATAATTCCTATCGCAAGAATCAGTGTTTGTTGAATAATCAGAATTAAGGCGCCCGGAATACCGTAACTGGCGAACCCGCCGGCAGGGTTGGCCATGGCATTGTCTACCAGTTTCAGAGGTTCGGCTGTAATTACTGCCTGCTGCTCCGTTAATCCATTGTTCATCAGGTTTTTTACCTGAATCTGATTTCCGGTTTCCAATGTTACAAAACTGGCGCCGGTCATCAGCGCTTTGTAATACAGAAAGAAACCCATATCCGCATAAGCCGAAATGGTGGTCTGGCGATTCATGGCAATGTCAGCGCTGAACGACTCCGGAATTTGAACAATGCCGTGGACTTCGCGTTTTTTAAACAGTGTAATGGCTTCTTCCATGGATGAACTGTTGGCTGCCACCTGCAGATCCGGTGTAGCATCCAGGTTTCTGACAAATTTCCGGCTCTCTGCTGAATGCGACAGGTCAACAACCGCGATCGGCAGATTGCGCACCACCTCGGGGTAGTAGATAAACGAATACAATACCGGGTAAATCAGCGGTACGGCGAATATGATAATCATCACGCCTACGTCCGAAAAAATCAACCGAAACTCACGCATCCAGATTCTGAGCATATTGCTGAATCCTTCCCTGATCTGGCCTGACATTTTTAAACTTTTATTTTTCATTGTAATGGATATTTTCTTTTGCAGTATATCCTGTTGTTAACTTTGCAGCTGACTCCGGGAATGCGGGATGGAATTATGATTTATGAACATTTTCGATAAAATTCTGGTAAATCAACGCCGATTTTAGCCGGCTGATAATGGTTATGGGAACAAGCATAAACAGGCTAAGAAAAAGGTAGGACAGCAGCGAATACCTGAGCTCAAAGCCTGCAAGTATCTGACTTTGGAATATTTGCATATAGTGCCTTACCGGGAAGCCACTTGCCCAATATTGGAAAACTTCGGGCATCGATTCAATCGGGAAGGAGAATCCGCAGAACGTAAGGGCAAGAATGCCGTAGAATGCAGAAAGATTCAGTGCGTGGCGCATCAGCGGAAGCAGCCCGATGCAAAAAACCCCGATGGCCTGATAAGCCAGCACGAATAACAACGAACCAAACATCAGCCATCCGATACTGGTTTGCATGGGTATCTGCATTGCCCGGTATAGCATAAAATTCTGAAACATCATCACAATAAAAAACAGGACAGTGTATGGCAGCAATTTGCCGGTGAGCGCGATGGCTATAGACTTATTGGAAGCGCGAAGCCACTCATGCGATGTTTTTTCCTTGATTTCAATTCCAATGCTGTAAACAGTCATCAGCAGGATAAAAATCTGAAGCATGATTGGCAGCACTATGGTAGAGATGTAAACCGAATAATTGGCAGTCGGGTTAAAGAGCAGATGGGTGCTGAGCTGAACCGGCTGCGCCTGCGCCATAATTAAATCCTCAGGCTGGCCCATGGCCTCTCGTTTCTGTATGTTGACACCGCCCGACAGCGTGTGCAATATCAGTGTCAGGTCATTTTGCATTAGCCCGCCCGCGATTAGAAATCCATTTTGATAATAGTAACTGATTACCGGCTGCCTTGACGCCAGAATATCAGACTGAAGATTCTTTTGCAAAACCACAAAACCATAAATATTGCCTGTACGCAATTCCGACATGGCTTCTGTTTCCGATTGCAGGTTCATGATCACCTGGCTCAAAGCAGTTACATCGATGTTGCGGGCAAGTTTGCGCGAGGTGGAGGTTTGGTCAAGGTCAACTATGGCGATGGGCATTTTGGTCGGGACTCCGGTTTTTAAGAGGGAAGTAAAAAACAAAGTGGAGATAACCGGCAATATCAGTATTACGAGAAGGTATAAACTCCGCGATGTCATCCGGTTTACTTCCCGCCTGGCTACTTCCCAAACGCTTGATATTATAGGTTTCATTGGCTTTAATTCAAAATTATGATGATATAAGCAGGATAGTAACCAAAAGCTGCTACAATCCTATTATGCTGGCAGTTGCGTTAAAGAATTATTTAAGTTTTTCATAATCAACCATCAGGCTCATGCCGGGTCGAAGGCCTTCGGCCGGCGAAACTGGTTTGGCGCGAACCTCAAAGGTTTTTACATCGAACCCACCGTTGGTTTTGGTGGCCTTAAAGGTGGCATAGCTTGCCATTGCCTTGATATAGGTTACTTTAAGTTTAAGGATTTTATTTCCCAGAGCAGGGACACTTGCTTCAAACTCCCTGCCCATACTGATATTGGCCAGGAGATCTTCACGGATATTGAAAACTACCCACACATCACTCAGGTCAACAATATTCATAATGGGCGCCCCTGAACCAACCAGTTCTCCCTGTTTTGGAAAAACATCAGAAACTTCACCATCAATGGGCGAAACCAGCATGGTTTCCGAAAGATATGATTCGACTTCCGAAACAGCGCCTTTAGCCCGGTTTACCATGGCGGCAGCCGTAAGTTTATCTTCCTTCTCGGCACCATTCATGGCCATATCGTACTGCGATCTGGCTGCTTTGGCAGTGGCAACGGCTGCCTGGTAACCGGCTTCCGCCTCATCCCGTTTTTGGGCGGGCACTACACCGTCGTTGTACATATTCTGCACGCGGTTAAAGGTTTTTTCGGCAAGTTTAACACCAACTTCAGCTTTTTGCCATAACTCGAAAGCCCCGGCAATCTGTTCGGCCCTGGCACCTTTAAGTGCTTTCATATTCTGTGCGGAAGCGGCATCTTCGGCTGAGTTCGCCTGCATGAGCTTAGCCTGCAGTTCCGGGCTGCTGATTAGCACCAGAGTATCGCCCTTGCTTACGGTCATGCCTTCTGATACGACAAATTTTTCAATTCGCCCGGGCACTTTGCCCGATACGCGAACCTCCGATGCTTCGGCCTGCCCCTGCAGTATAACCGGCCCTGGCTTTAAGACTACCCAGCCAACAAGACTTACGGCAGCAATAACGAATAACAGGGTTACAAATGCGATTAGCATTCCTGAATGTCTTTGATTTATTGTTTTCATTGTTTTAAAGGTTATAATTTGGTTGCAACATGTTTTTTTTGTTCAGATTTGTATTTTACCGGATATTTGAAAGCACAAGATTTCCATTCGCCTTGTAGCATTCCAGCACTGCCTGCCGTTGAGCAAAAATCGCCTGAAGGTATTCGAGTTCCGCGTTTTGTAATTCGGTTTCGGTAGCCAGACGCTCGGTGATGTTTATCATTCCTTCATTGTAGGATTTTTGGGCAAGTTCAAGTGCCCTGCGTGCTGCCATGCGCTGCTTTTCCTTGTAGGCAACCTGTGTGATGGAGGCCCGGTAATTTGTGGAAACCTTTGTATAATTGAGCTGCAGCAGTTCACGGGCTTCCTCACGCGCGTTTTCAGCCTTTTTAACTTCCAGTTTAGCCTGGCGCACTTTGGCAGAACCACCCGACTGGTCGAAAATCTCCCATTTAAAGCCCACACCGGCCATAAAAGTGGGACCCAGAACAATGTTGTCAATCTTCATATCCATTGGCAATGGCGCAGTCAGGTTGGCATCGGCACTAAAGATATTATCGTAACGGGCTGAAGCGATGGCCTGAACTTTGGGCAGATAATGCGATTTCTCGGATTTCAGCAAAAACTTCTGAGCTTCCAGCCCGGCATTCAAGGCACGTAATTCGGCTCTGTTGCTGATGTCGGTGCTTGTGTCGGTGAAGATAAGCAACTGTAAATCAGGATGAATAGCTTCAAACCCTGAAGCCTTTTTACCGGTAAGTTGAGCTAATTTTTGGTGCAGCAGCGTTTTCCTGCTGTCATATTCGGCCAGTTTTGCCTGAAGGTTAGCATCGGCAACTGCAATTTTAAGGGTGTCGAAACTGGTTGCAAAACCATTGTTCAGCGCCGACATCGCATATTTTTTCTCCGCTGAAAGTCTCACCGCCGATTCGTCGAGCACCTGTTTTGACTGGTTGAGTAAAGCAAGCTGGTCATAGCAGGTCACTACTTCACCGATAACATCCGAAGTGCATTTATCTGACAGAGCATCCTGGGCTTTCATCTTTTCGTTTAAAGCCCTTGCGACATTAGGAACCTGACCGCCACTGTAGAGCAACAGTTTGGCGGTGGCATCAAGTCCATAATAGTTGCCGTTGAAATCGCCGCCCAGCTTATCAGAAATGGTTGGAAGCGCCATGCCCTGCTGAGCCAGCAACTGTTGGAGCTGAATAATTTCGCTGCTTAATCCCGCCAGGTTGGGAAACATAACCGGGAAGGCCGGATTTCCCATAAACGCCTGCAGTTTCGAAAGGCTTTCAAAACCGGAAATATTGCCAATCTTTGAATCAAGGCTGGATTGTGCGTACAGGTATTTACCGCCCAGTTCCAGTTTGGGCAGGTAGGCTGAGCGCACTGCTTTTCGCTGTGAAGCTGTAATCTCCTTATCAATATTTTTCTCAGCCACTTTGTAATCCTTGTTAACTGAAAGCATGATAAGCTCCCTGAGTTCAGGTGTAACCTGAAGTGATTGGGCATTTAACGCCCCTGCAATGATGCTGAGCGAAAAAGCCAGAAAAAGAAATTGAATCTGTGTTTTCATTTTATGCTGTTGTTTCGATTTTACTAAGTTTAAAAGAGCCTGATTTAAGTTTATTGATTGCGTTCGTAATTGAAATCAGGGCTCTATCATGAATTTGATTAATAGACCATTAGACTAAAAGACTAAAATGGTCGAAAAATGAGTAAAAAAAATCATCTTTTCAAAACGCCATTAAAAAGAATGTGAAGAAGGTGGTCGAGCCTGCGTTCGACATCTTTTTCTTCCACTCCCCAGAATAAAGGAATCTCCAGACCCTTTAATGCTGTAACAATTGCTATGGCTGCCAGAGAGGTATCTCCAATTTCAAAAATGCTGTTTTCCACTCCTTCATTCAGGATGTTCTCCATCATTTTTATTTCTTCCTCGTCGTATTGTTTTCTTATTTTTTCAATGAAATCAAGGTTACTGAGGTAATCATCTTTCATGGCGCTGTAAAAATTGGCCAGCTTCTCCATCGAATGCATCCTGACAATTACATGTGCCTTTAGTTTTTGTTCGGGGCTTTGTGTTTCGTTGAATGCATTGAGTAATTCCTGTTTTAGTATAGAAGCTTCCTTTTCGACAACGGCTTTGAAAATTTCTTCTTTACTCTGAAAGTAGTAATAAATCGAGCTTTTTCCCTTGTGACTGGCAGCAGCAATTTCATCCATGGTCGTTTTCTTAAACCCGAATCTTGAAAAAATGTGCCTGGCGACATTTACAATGGTTTCCTTTACTTCGTCTTTGTCAAGCATTTTACTTTGCTTTAAAATCCTCTATTCTTTGTTTGAGGCCGCAAAATTAATACGTGAATTTACATAAAGCAAATTTATTTCGACTAAATTCGTCGAAAAGTCGAAAAAATATTACAAAGTGCAGAATATCAATAGAATAATATTGTGGTTAATCAAATAAATAGTTATGCATTAAAAATCATTTATTGTTATTAAACACCAATATTTAGGCTACTCCGAAAACTCATTATTTGACACCAAATCACAAAAACACCAAAACTAGCCAACTTCAATAGGTTTATATATAGCATTATACGTAAATTGGTGTCTTGGCCCCGCCTTGGCGGGGGGTGTATATTCTTCTTTATTGACTTTTCGGAGCAGGCTCATTGTTTGAAAACAACAAAAGACATTAAAATAGGAATAATGGCAAATGTTTGAATTTACAAACGTCATAAGATAATATCACCACATTTGATTTTCCCGAAAGTAAATGGATATTGCAGAATGCAGAGCCTTACTGATTTGACAGAAGTAATAAAATCCCTGGCCAATTATTCCACATGCTTTTCGGCGTGGTACGAAGATCTTACCAGCGGCCTGCTTTCAATGTAGCGGAATCCTCTTTCAATTCCGGCAAGCCGGTATTTTTCGAATATTTCAGGAGTTACATATTCTTCAACCGGAAGGTGTTCCAGGGTTGGACGCAGGTATTGGCCAATGGTCATAATCTTAACCCCAGCAACCAATAGATCGTCCATGGTTTCCAGTACCTCGGTTTCGGTTTCCCCGATGCCCACCATAATGCCTGATTTGGCTGTTAATCCGGATGCGGCAATATGTTTCAGTACCTGGAGGCTTCGGTCGTAACGGGCTGCACTCCGAATCGCCGGCGTGAGACGTTTTACAGTTTCCAGGTTATGTGAGATAATATCCGGTTTTTCATTGATTATCAGATCCAGATGGCCTGTATTTCCATTGAAGTCAGGAATCAACACCTCGATGGTAACCCCGGGGTTTATTGTTTTTATTTGGCGAATGGTGTCGGACCACTGCACAGCTCCGCCATCTGCCAGGTCATCGCGGTCAACGGAGGTGATAACACAATGCCGGAGGTTCATCATTTTAATGGATTCTGCAACCCGAAGGGGCTCTCCGGGATCGGCAGGGAGTGGCCGGCCGGTTTTGGTTGCACAAAAACGACACGAGCGGGTACAAATATCTCCCAGTATCATAAAAGTTGCGGTGCCGGCATTCCAGCACTCACCCATATTGGGACAGTTTCCACTGCTGCAGATTGTATGAAGCTTATTTCCTTCAACAATTTCTTTTACCCTGGTAAAATTTGTTCCACCTGGTAGCTTAATCTTAAGCCAATCAGGCTTTTTAAGATGTTTTCTATGCTCTTCTGCCATTGTTTTATAGTCAGGCCTCACCCAATATAAACTTATTAAAAAAAATTAATAATTCACAAAATCATTCTCAGGCAAAATTACCAATAAGTTAATGCGTATTTGTATGAATGAATTTAATTGTAATTTTACCCCGTTTTGGGAATGTTGAATTAAAAGGATTGTTACCGTTAAATAATGGAAAATCAGTTATATCCGCTTAAATTCAGACCGGTTTTAAAAGACAAAATCTGGGGTGGAAGTAAAATTAAATCGGTTCTGGGAATCGACTTTGCACCGCTGCCAAATTGTGGTGAAGCCTGGGTATTATCGGGGGTTGAAGGAAACCAGACTGAAATTGTGAATGGGTTTCTGGCTGGTAACGATCTGAATGAGTTGGTCGAAATATATATGGGCGACCTGGTAGGCGACAGCATTTATGAGCGTTTTGGTGATGAATTTCCCATACTCGTTAAGTTTATCGATGCAGCCGAGTATCTGTCTATACAGGTGCATCCCGATGATGAACTCGCTGCAAAGCGCAACATTGGATATGGAAAGTCGGAGATGTGGTACATTCTGGCCGCCGATCCCGGATCGGAACTGATTAGCGGATTCAGCCGTAAGGTGAATAAAGAGACTTATGTTAAGCATCTTCAAAACAAAAGCCTTCGCGAAATACTGAATTTTGAAAAGGTTAAAAAAGGAGAGGTATTTTATATGCCTGCAGGCAGGGTTCATGCTCTCGGTCCTGGAATTTTTCTAGCCGAAATTCAGCAGACATCAGATACTACCTATCGTATTTACGATTGGGATAGGGTTGACAGCAATGGCAAATCGCGCGAACTTCATGTTGAGGAAGCCCTGGATGCCATCGACTTTAATGTTTACGATGATTATAAATCAAAGGTTGAACCAAAGAAAAACGGCACAGCCAACCTGGTAACCAGCCCCTTTTTCACGACTAACCTGATTGAAATTGGCAAGGCTCTGGCCAAGGATTACAGTGAGCTTGACTCATTTGTCATTTATGTTTGTGTTGAAGGCGCTGTTAATGTTGTTCACAGTGGTGAAACCGAAGCACAGGTCAGTATAGCACAGGGTGAAGCCATACTGCTTCCTGCCGGAATAGACAGGGTTGACCTGATACCTGCCGGTTCCTCAAAAATTCTTGAAGTTTACATAGTCTGATTCAGGCACGATAATTGAAAACAACGCATAACCAAAAATCCATCACAGCAATGAAAAACATAATCCTCCTTTTCTCATTAACTTTTCTTTTCTCTGCAGCTATGGCTCAGGAAACGGAACAATCCGGTAAAAAACTTCCTTCAGTATCTGTAAAAAGCCTGGATGGGAAAATCATCAATACTGCCGAATTAAGTAACAATGGCAAGCCTATGATTGTCAGTTTCTTGGAATTGTGGTGTAAACCCTGCATTATCGAACTTACCACCATAGCTGATGTTTACGACAAATGGGTTGAAGAAACCGGTGTTAAACGGATTGCTGTTTCCATCGATGATTCGCGTTCTTCTTCAAAAGTTGGCCCAACGGTTAACTGAAAAGGCTGGGAATATGAAGTGTTGCTTGATGCCAATGGCGATTTCAAGCGGGCAATGAATGTAAACATGATCCCACATACTTTTCTCATCAACGGGAAAGGTGAAATCGTTTGGCAGCATACTTCTTTCAGCGAAGGCAGTGAGCTGCAACTGATTGATATGGTGCGAAAACTCAATGCCGGTGAAGCGATTGAAGCGCATTAGTTTATAAGAAAGCCCGTCAGGTTAGTCACCCAAGTTTAAACTTAAAAAATCTACTGAATTGAATCTGAAATACATTATTCCATCAGTTGTAGCTCTTTTGCTACTTACTGGTAGCTCAACAAAAGCCCAGGGTTTCCTGGAAGGTGGCAGAGTAACCGGTAACTTTCAGCTCGATGCCCAGGTTTACCGGGCCGATTCAGCGATCGGAGCTTACGAGGTAGAAGATAAAATGCGTATGAATGCTTTTGCCAACCTGTTGTATTCAAATGGCAACTTCAATGCAGGTCTTCGATTCGAATCCTATCTGAATCCGATTCTTGGCTACGATCCGCGTTATAAAGGCAGTGGCGTTCCTTACTGGTTCGGCTCGTGGAAAAATGAGCAGTTCGAAATAACGGTGGGTAACTTCTATGAGCAGTTTGGCAGCGGCATGGTGTTGCGCAGTTACGAAGAGCGTAACCTTGGCTACGACAACGCTTTCAAAGGCGCAAAAGTAAAATTTACGCCTTATCACGGAGTAACCCTCAAAGGATTGATTGGCACCCAAAGGTTTTTCTGGGAGCAGGGACCCGGCATTGTTCGCGGTCTTGACGGCGAGTTTGCCCTGAACGACATGTTTGATAAGGAAAGTAAATGCAAAACCCGCGTTACGCTTGGCGGAAGCTTTGTCAGTAAGTATCAGCCGCTTGAAGAGATTATGGCCAACGATACCTCCATGTTAATACTTCCGGCAAACGTGGCCTCGTGGGCTGCCCGTTTCAATATCAACAGCGGCAGGTTCAACATAGACGGAGAGTATGCCAATAAGACGAATGACCCTTCTTCCGTCAACAACTTTATTTATAAAAACGGAGAGTCGGTGCTTTTTCAGGCGTCTTATTCACAAAAGGGATTGGGAATAATTGCATCAGCTAAACGTACTGACAACATGAGCTTTAAATCGAAACGCACCGAAACAGGTAATATGCTCGATGTCAATTATCTACCGGCATTAACCCGCCAACATACCTATAGTCTTTCTGCCATGTATCCTTATGCAACCCAGCCCAACGGCGAAATGGCGCTTCAGGGTCAGGTTAATTATAAAATTAAGAAGGCTAGTAAAATTGGTGGCAAATACGGAACAGATATTGCTGTAAATTTTTCCCGGATAACCTCCATAAAAAGAGAAATTGCTAAAGGTGAAACTTCCATCGGAAAGTCGGGCACAGCGGGTTATACTTCGCCATTCTTTGCTTTTGGCGATGAGCTTTATTTTCAGGATATTAATCTCGAGATTCAACGAAAATTCAATAGTCAGTACAAGGTATTGGTATCATACGTGTACCTGAATTACAACATCGATGTTATTGAAGGCCATCCGGGAGAACCTCTGGTTAAAGCTCACGTACTGATTGCTGATTTAACATACAAATACGACCAGAAGAATGCCATCAAACTCGAACTTCAGCATCTTGCTACAAAGCAGGATGAAGGTGACTGGTTTCAATATCTGGTTGAATATACCATAGCACCTAAATGGTTTTTTACTTTTTCTGATCAGTTTAATTATGGCAACCCGGATAAAGACAGGCGATTTCATTATCCAACCTTGTCGGCTGGTTATACCCAGGGCTCAAACCGCTTATCATTCACTTATGGGAAACAGCGCGAAGGGATAGTTTGTGTGGGTGGTGTTTGCCGCACTGTTCCAGCCTCGAATGGACTGACCATTACCCTTACCAGTTCCTTCTAAGAATAATAATTGTAATAAAGATCCTGATGAAAACGAAAATTATTAAGCCCCTGTTTCTGGCGATAACACTGGCAGCCGGAATCGCGTATCTGTGGGGATGTGATAAGATAGAAGAGCCTTACACAAAGAATACCGGTAGTTTCGATACCGCTGCCTGTCCGGTGCCTGAGTTTCCTGCGGTTACTGTATTGAAAAAGCGCGTTCTGCTTGAAGATTACACCGGGCACACCTGTGTAAATTGCCCAAAAGCAGCTATAATGGCTCATAACCTGAAAGAAACCCATGGTGATCAACTGGTTTTACTGGCTGTTCATGCAGGTTTCTTTGCCAAGCCCGCAACAGGCGGTGATTTCACCTATGATTTTCGTTCTGTGGCCGGAACTGCCTGGGATGATTTTTTCGGAATCGGGAATGTCGGAAATCCAAACGGAATGGTTAACAGGATTGGTTATCCAAACAATCACATTACAGCCCCGGCAGGCTGGGGTGCGGCTGTTTCAAATGCCCTGGTATCCCAACCCGAAGTTGATCTGCAGATCATCAACGAATACGATTCTACTGAGCGTAAATTGTGCACCCATATTAAAACGCGCTTCATATCAACCATTGACAGGAATCTGAAACTGATCGTTGTACTTACCGAAAGTGGAATTATTCAGCCACAGAAGAACAACGATGCCGATGCAGGTGAGGTGCCAATAATTTATAATTATGTACACAATCATGTGCTCAGGGCTGGTATTAACAGTACATGGGGAAATCAGGTTGCCGAAGTTGATACCCCCAATCCCGAATCGGTTGTTAAAACGTTTAAATACATTGTCCCAGGGGAATATGTTGCAGAGAACTGTTCTGTTGTTGCATTCGTTTACGATGTCGATACCAAGGAGGTACTTCAGGCAGTAGAAGGGGATGTAATTCAGTAAATGGGCGATAATTAAGATAAAAGGCCTGGAAAACATTCTCCCGGCCTTTTTTGTATTCTGTCAAAATTTAATGATTTCAGAAAGTTCTGCGCATACAGGGCTCAAAGCTTAAAATAATTTCCGGACACATAGAATTGAATACTAAACTCTCTAACTTTGCCTTGTTAATTAAATAACAATCCTTTACGGGTTATTGATAGAAATTCAGGGATACACAGCCAGCAAATAATTACATTACATGAGAAAAAAATTGTTAATCAGAGATTTGACTCTTCGCGATGGACAGCAATCGCTGTTTGCTACCCGCATGACCCAGCAGCAGATTGACCGTGTTTTACCCTTATATCGTGAAGCAAATTTCTATGCCATGGAGGTATGGGGAGGTGCAGTTCCAGATTCAATCATGCGATACCTGAACGAAAACCCCTGGACCAGACTGGAGAAAATCAAGGAAGCGATTGGTGATGTAACTAAACTTACTGCACTTTCACGTGGGCGCAACCTTTTTGGATATAACCCATACCCGGATGATGTGATTGACGGTTTTAACCGCAATGCCATTAAATCAGGAATTGGTATTATGCGCATTTTTGATGCTTTGAACGACACGGATAACATAGGATCAACCATCAAATCGGTGAAAGAGAATGGAGCAATCGCTGATTGTGCCGTTTGTTACACGGTTGATCCATATTTTTCAAAGTTTAAAAAGTTTAAGGCACTTTTGCTAGCTAAACCACTGAATACCAGAATTTTTACCGATGAGTACTATTTGAATATTGCACTGAAACTTGAAGCAATGGGTGCCGATATGGTTACCATCAAGGATATGGCTGGTTTGGTTCCACCGGCCAGGGCGGGGAGACTCGTCAGGTTGCTGAAGAAGAACCTGAAAGTGCCGGTTGATTTTCATACGCATTGTACACCAGGATACGGTCTGGCATCTACACTGATGGCCATTGTGAATGGTGCCGATATTGTGGATACCAACATTATGACTTTTGCCGGGGGACCTGCAGCGACTGCCTATGAGATCATTCAGCTTTTCTGCGATAAAATGGGCATTGATACCGGAGTAAACCGGGAAGCGGTAGTTAATATAGACCAGATTCTGCGGGATATTCGCCGTGAACTGGCTGAATTCGATTCTTATAAACTATTCCCAAGGGAATTTGATATTTCAAAAGATAAACTCCCGAAAGACATCGATGAATTATTCGAACTGGCCATTGCCTATGCCAAATCTGACAAGGAAGACGACTTGTTGAGCACATGTTCGGCCATTGAGCGTTACTTTAACTTCCCTGAACCCGATGAAAAAGTGAAGGAGGCGGAAGTTCCCGGGGGTATGTACACCAACATGCTGGCTCAGTTGAAACAGTTGAAACTCGAAAAACTATTGCCACGGACACTTGAATTAATTCCTTCGGTTCGTATGGATGCAGGTTGCCCGCCATTGGTTACCCCAACCAGTCAGATTGTGGGAGCACAGGCAGTCAATTGTGCCATTGATGAGGTGAAAGGGAATGCGCCCTACACCACCAAATCAATACAATTTGTTAACCTTGTTAAGGGGATTTACGGCAAAACCCCTATGGCTGTTGATACGGAATTTCGTTATAAAATTGCCGGAGTCAGGGAAGAAACCCCTTATGATACACGCTTTTACAAAAGACAGGAAAATCCTGTTTTTCACGAATATGGAGAGGTTAAGCTTGCTGCAGATGAAAAAGAAGAATTACTGCTCGAGTTATTCCCGATTGTAGCCAACGATTTTCTGAAGCGCAGGGTTGAACAGAAGTATCTTGATGAAATCCATAAGGTGGAAGAAGAGAAGATGGCTAAATTTGAAGCCGAGAAACTGAAATATGAAAAGCTCTCGCCTGAAGAGAAACAAAAACGCCTGATGGAAGGACTCTATCACTACGATTGGACTACCGGTGAAGAAAATTCACTTGGGCACTCCTGAAGAAGAACAGGAGACTGAGGCGAAATGGAAACAAGGGGTAAGGTTGGATTTCGGATTTCGGATTTCGGATTTCGGATTGCGGATTGCGGATTGCGGATTGCGGATTGCGGATTTCGGATTGTGGATTTCGGATTTCGGATTTCGGACCTGCCCGACTGACTAACGCAATATTTGTTGAGAATCAATCAATAGTCGGTCAGGCGGATTGCGGATTTCGGATTTCGGATTTCGGATTTCGGATTTCAAATTTCGGATTTCGGACCTGCCCGACTGACGCAATCAGGCAGGGATTACCTCTTACTTCCTAAATCTTACTTCCGACTACCGACCTCGGTCCCTGAGCGGTGGTTGGTGAGCGCAGTCGAACCAAGCCGAAGGGCCGACATCTGACATCTGACTTCTGGCATCCGACTTCTGACTTCTGACCTCCGACTTCTGACTTCTTACCTCGGTCCCTGAGCGAAGTCGAAGGGCTGACCTCCAATATTAACCCTGATACCTGCTCTTTGTAACAACCCTTGCCCTTAATTCATGCAACAGCATATACAACCCGAAATAAGTACGGTTGATGTAGAGTGCATGTTTTGAACCCCTGGCTGTCTTCGATTTACGAACATCCTTGTTGTTGTACAATGATTCGCTGAGGCTATAAATATTCTGAAAGAAATCATCATCGCCGAAATCAAATTCACCGGTGAAAAATGGCTTGCCCATCAGTCCGATGATTTCGCGAAAAAGTGGAATAAACATCTTCTTGTCTGATTCGCTGTCGCTTTCAGTGATAAATTCATTCAGATAAAACAGTTCTACCATAAGTTCGGGGTTGTCTAATGCCCCTGGTGTGTGAAGTCTGAAATAATTCTGATAAAAATCGTCGGGCACCTCTTTAACGCAGCCAAAGTCGATGATGCCAAGGCTGCCATCGCTCTTGAAAAGGAAATTACCGGGATGCGGGTCGGCGTGAACCATGCGAAGCCGGTGGATCTGGAAATCGTAAAAATCCCACAGCGATTGACCAATACGGTCACGAATCTCCTGTGTTGGGTTGGTTTCCAGAAATCCCTTCAAATGCATGCCTTCCATCCAATCCATGGTTATGATGCGGTCGCCCGAAAGTTCGGGATAATAGAGAGGGAAGCTGACGCCAGAAATGCCTTCTTTCATACAGGCCTCTGAAATACTGATTGAACGCTTTAACTCAAGGCGGTAGTCTGTTTCTTCCAGCAGCCGGTCTTCAACTTCCGACATATAGAGTTTGAAATCACTTTCCGTGATATTCATCAGCCGGAGGGCAAAGGGCTTAACCAGTTTCAGGTCGGACGAAACGCTGTCGGCTACACCCGGATACTGAACTTTAACAGCCAGTTTACGCCCTTTAAGCTCTGCTTTGTGCACCTGACCAATCGAAGCAGCATTGGCTGCCTGATGGCTGAAGTTGTCAAAGATTTCGGTGGGTGACTTCCCGAATGTACTGTGGAAGGTTTTCACAACCAGAGGATACGAAAGGGGAGGTGCACTGTATTGAGCCATGGCGAATTTGTCGGAATAGGCCCGTGGAAGCATATTGCGGTCCATGCTCATCATTTGTGCAGCCTTCAGGGCACTGCCTTTCAGTTCACTGAGTGTGTCGTAAATATCGCGGGCGTTGTCAGTGTGCAGTTGTTCTTTGCCGGTATCGCCGTTGATGGATTTCAGGGCATAATGTTTCAGGAAGTTACCGCCGACTTTAACGCCGGTACTTAGAAAACGCGACGCACGCTGAACTTTCCCTGTTGGGATACTGATTTGTTCCTTCATCATTTTTGGAAGTAAGTATAGTGACTGATTCGGAGTAGTGATTATTTGTTCTGATAAAGGAATTTGGCCATGTCAAACAGAGAATCAACGGCTCCCGGTCCAATCAGGTCGAACGAAAGTTTTACGGCTTTCTCGATGGCGGCATCTGTTTTCTCAAAGCCCTGGCTGTCGTCTTTAATCCAGAACCGAATTACGAACAGGAGTTGAAGCCAAAATCCTTCCGGATACTTATCGGCGATGTAGGGTCGTTTCACTACCTCACCCGATTCGGTTCCATCGGCCATCAGTTGTGTAACATATTCCTTGTAAACTTCACGGATTTTCGAAAGTATGTTGTTCCTGAGCATCTCAGCGCCATGTTCTGAACTTACCAGAATATAACTACGGTTCTTTTTCAGCACTTCCACCAGCGTGTAATAGAAGGTGAGGAGCTTTTCCTTTACGGGATAGGAATTGTACTCTTCTGAAACCGAAAGGGTATCGAGGGTTGTCTGCACAAAGCCAGACCAGATGTTCTTTTCAAGAACCTCAAAGGAGTTAAAATGATTATAAAATTCCTGCTCTTCAATCTTAAGTTTGCTGATAAACTCATAAACTGAAGTCGGTTTCCGGCCTTTGGTTAAAATGTAATCAATGTAGGCTGCTGTAATTTTGCTCGCTATGTTGTTTTCCTGTGTTTCAGGATCTTTCTTTTTTGTCTTTGTTGCCATTGGATGTTTAATAAAATGTAATGAAAACTAAACAAAAAATCCGGCGTATGGTTTGCCGGATTTCAATATTAATTTGAATGGGAGTCTGCTGTTCAATCATTTACTTGTTTAAGGAGCCAAAGATTCAACGAAAGATAGGAAGTACATTTAGATTTGGATTGTTTGGGACTGTAATCTGAAGTCCAATTCAGTTAGCCACTTCTTCCCCCATCTTATAAATGGTTTTCTTAATCAAACGTCCATTTTCATAAAACTTCCAGGGTCCGTTCCAGCTATAGCGGATTTCTGTCGGGTCATATTTCATCACAGCCCAGCCTTTTTTCTCAAGTTCTCCCGATTCAGTAAAATATTTCACCTTCATCCGGTCATCCTTATGGGCATTGAACTGAAGGCGTTTGGTGCCATCCATATAGTAATACCGGCACCTGCCCCTTTCGCGTCCATCCTTGTAGCGTTCGATGTTCATCGGAATCTTCTGGTCATCATCCCAATAAGACACCCATTTCCCCTGGCGGCGACCCTGGGCGTCGTAGCGGTTGACTTCGCGTTTCAGCGGCCAGACAGCGTAAGTATTAAAAGGTGCAAGTGCAAACAGTAGAACGAAAATTATTAATCTCTTTTTACTTTTTCTCATCCACCTCCCAATTTGAATTTTACTGGCATATTATACTGTACCCTTACTGGTAATCCTTTTTGTGTACCGGGTTTCCAGGCAGGCATATTTTTGACTGCATCTAAAGCTACTTCATCCAGCCCGCCTCCAACTCCGCGAAGTATTTTTACATTTGAAATACTCCCATCTGTTTCAACTACAAAAGTAACGTAAACCACCCCTTCAATTCTATTCTTTTTTGCCAGCGCAGGATAAGAGATGGCTTTTTTCAGATAGGCCTGCTGTGCTTCTTTACCTCCCGGAAACACCGGTTCAATCTCTACAACAGTAAAAACTTCCTGATTCTGATCTGTCGCAGGTTCCAAGTAAGCAGTGGCCTTTTCTTTTTCAGACAGTGTAAACTTTACCGGCATATTATACTGCACCCTGACGGGTTTATCTCTTTGCGTGCCAGGTGTCCATGCTGGCATATTCTGAATGGCTGATACGGCTACCTCATCACATCCTCCTCCGATGCCGCGCAAAACTTTAACATGGCTGATGGCACCGTTTTTTTCAACAATAAAAGAGATATAAACCGTGCCTGCAATCTTATCCTTTTTTGCTTTTTCTGGATAAGTAATTGTTTTTTGCAAATAAGCAATCCTCGCTTCATCACCTCCGGGGAATTTTGGAGAGTTTTCAACGACAGTAAAGACTTCTTCATTTTCATCTACAGCTCTTTTAGACGGATCATTTTGAACTTCGGGTATATTACCTGTTTTTTGATCCAAAACATTATGAAAAACAAATTCCTTATCATTATTCATATCCATTTTATTATCTGACAATTTGAATGTTACCGGAATGATCATTTCTACCTTTACCGGTTCACCGTTGACTTTTCCTGGTTCCCAATCAGGCATCATCTTTACAACCCTCATGACCTCTTCGTCGCATCCTCCTCCGATTCCCTGTTCAATGGACGGCTCTGTGACTTTGCCATACTTATCTATAATTACCCGGTAAAGCACTTTCCCCTGAATATTTTTGTTACGGGCTGCAGAAGGATATTTGATGTTTTGCTGAAAGAAAAGTATCCTTACGTCATCTCCACCTGGAAATGAAGGAGGTATTGTTGATAACAGACTTAGTGCTTCGCGATCAATTTTCTCTTCGGGACTATCGTAAGTAATAGTCATCTTAACCTTTGATGTATCGGTTGTTGCGGTTGTTCCGTTTTCTCCTGATTCGTTTATCTTTTTAGTTTGTTCAGGAATCACCATTGATGCAAGCAAAGTAAAAGCTGCAATTACGATTACACCTGTTGCAATGCGAACAAGGTGAAGTTTTCCTGGTTTTAGATTGTTCATCATAATCATTCGTTTTTTAAGGTGGGCACTGAATGGATTGGTCATATAATTCTGGCCGGAAATTCCGGTAAAGGAAATGATCAGGCTGTTATACACTGTTTTATTTCCGAAGGCTTCAATGGCATCGGCATCGGCCTGATATTCATGCACTTCAGCCAGTAGTTTGTGATTGAAGTAGGCAAATGGGCTGAACCAGAAAAATGCCCGGAAAATGGCCGATAGCAGCCTGTCGAAGCTATGACCGTGTTTTACATGACTGAATTCATGTCTGAGCAGCCAATGGGCCGAAGGATGCTGAAGGCTTTCATCTGAAAAGAAAACCCATTTGAAGAATGAATAAGGGCTTTTTGAAGAATTGTCGATCAGCACTTTTCCATAGGGTGTCAGCGTTTTCCTGGCAATCCGGCATTTTCTGAAGATTGAAAGGATTGACAATAAGGTCCCTAAAAAGAGAATAGCCACCATCGAGAGATAAACTGTATTTTGAATCAGTGGGAACAGATTGCTGTTTTGCTCAGGGGTAATTACAACTTCATTTGAAACCGCGGGGAGAGAAAAAATATAAACCGGAATCCCGGAATTTTCGCTGTGCAGAAATGGTTGCGGTAAAACCGGCTGCAAAATCGGAAGAATAATTGAAAATATAAGTACAATACGCATAAGTTTAAAATTGCGGCCGGGACGAATCGCAAAGTGATAGAAGCCGAGCATCAGGGCATTGATCAGGGCCGCTTTTAGCAGGAAAAGAAACAGGACGTTCATGGCTTTTTTGTTTTTTCGTCGATCTGCCGATCGAGCATTAACTTAATTTCTTCCATTTCACTCACCGAAAGGTCATTTTCGTTTGCAAAAAATGAAACCATTTGTTTGTAGGAATTGCTGAAATAGCCTTTCACCATTTGCCTGACGGAATGCCGTGTATATTCCTGTTTGCTGATAAGCGGAAAGTAACGGTGCGATTTTCCTATGGCTTCGTGATCTACTACTTCTTTTTTTTCAAGAATTCTGATGATGGTAGAAACAGTATTGTAGGCTGGTTTGGGCTCGGGGAAATATTCGAGCAAATCGTTTATGTACCCTTTGCCAATGCGCCAGAGTATCTGCATCACCTGTTCTTCAGCTCTTGTCAGTTCTTTCATCGGTCAATGTTTTATTAATAACTAAAAACTTAGTTTAAAAGTATGTCAAAGGTATAACTAAAAACTTAGTTTGTCAAGTAATTTTCTAAATATTTTTAATCACTTGACTTCTATTCAAATTAAGAGCTATGTAAACTCATTAAAATTACCTTTGTAATACTAAAAAGGGACTCGTCATTAACCCTGTGCCCTGTGCCCTGTGCCCTGCGCTCCGTGCTCTGTGCCCTGTGCCCTGTGCTC
>JBBQBC010000038.1:0-23640 GCA_038317155.1 Bacteroidales bacterium | reverse complement strand
CTTGATCTGTATCTTGACCCCAACGATCCGGAAGTAATCAAAAACGCGAAACTTGCAGGTATTCCCGATTCAACGATGGATGCTGCCAGGAAATCACCGGTATGGAAGTTTGTAAAGGAATGGGGACTGGCATTGCCCCTTCACCCCGAGTACAGAACCCTTCCAAACTTGTTTTATGTGATGCCTTTGCTTCCTACAATGGCAAATATGGAAAACAACACTTACAACACCACAAGCAGTTCGCTTTGGGATGGTATCGAGAATTCGAGGCTTCCAATGAAATACCTGGCCAGTCTCTTTAGTGCCGGCGATACAACAGCAATTCAAAATGTTCTGAAAAAACTGTTGAGTGTGCGTTGGCACCGTCGCGCTGTTACCGTTGGCGATGTTACACGGGAAGAATCGGATAAAGCGCTGCAGGGTTCAGATTTATCGCCCGAAACGGCGGATGCGATATTCAGGCTGACCTCCCTGGCTCATCACGCTGAAAGGTTTGTAATACCGCCGGCTCATCGTGAAGAAGCGATAGAAATGATGGAGCGGACCGACATAAGAAAAGGAAACGCCGGTTTCGGTTTCATAGAAAGACCCGAACGAGGACTGTAATATGAAAGATCTGACCCATTATACTGCACTGGCCGAAATTTTCAGGTATCCTAACACTGAGATGAATACATTTATAGGTGCCTGGAGAAATATAATCGCGCAGTACGATTCGAATATGATGCTGAAACTGGATCCTTTTATCACCCACATCCAGGAAAAACCCATATCTGCTCAGCAGGAATACTTTATCAGTACTTTCGATGTGCAGGCTGTATGTTATCTGGATATAGGATACATTTTATATGGCGAAGATTATAAACGGGGCGTTTTTCTTGTAAACATGAAACGAGAACAGGAATTGGCAGGTAATGATTGTGGTGTTGAGCTGGCCGATCATCTGCCGAATATCCTGACACTTTTACCCAAACTAAAGGATACGGATCTGGCTGAAGAAATGGTTTATTCACTGTTAATTCCAGCGATAAGCGAAATGATCTCCAAATTCAGATCCAATACCAACCTGTACAAAGGACTGCTGGAAATACTGGTTGCGATTATGGAAATGGATTACCCTGTTTCGGATTATGAAAAATTTATTTTCAGTGCCCAAAACAAAATCGGCTTTCTTGAAAACTATCCTCAAGAAAAGGATATACCGGAAGGATGTAATGTTTAATATTAAAAAAGACTACTATGAACGGACTATTCTTTTTTATTGTGCTGACTTATCTGGCAATCTTTTCAGCAATTTTTGGCAGTATTTACAGATACCGTTACCATGGTTTCCAGGTATCCTCACTTTCCAGTCAATTCCTGGAGAGTAAACAATTATCATTTGGAAGCAGGCCTTTTCATTGGGGTATAATCACGTTGTTTTTCGGGCACCTTACCGCAGTTTTGATTCCGCGGGCGGTATTGGCATGGAATGGTGTGCCATTGCGTCTATTTATACTGGAGGTCACCGCATTTGCCTTCGGCCTACTTGCCATTATTGGGCTTACCCTTCTCATTATACGACGAATACGGGTAAAAAGACTCCACTTTGTAACAACCAAAATGGACTTGTTTGTGTACCTGATTCTGTTAGTTCAAATAATTACAGGCTTATATACAGCTTTTTTCTTCAGATGGGGATCCTCCTGGTTTGCCATGGTATTAACACCTTATTTATGGTCGCTCTTTACTTTATCGCCTGATACTGCGGCCATAGTTGCACTGCCGTTAATGGTGAAAATTCATATTATTTCGGCATTTACCCTTGTCGGTATGATCCCATTTACCCGGTTTATGCACTTTCTGGTGTATCCTTTTACTTATTTCTGGAGAAGACCCCAGGTAGTAATATGGAATTACAGAAGACCCGTTAAGCCAGAAGCTGCTAAAGAATAGGCGATTAGGTCGTAAAATAAGTCAATCATCTTGTAAAGCCAGAAGTCTATAAAGTCTGTGTGATGGATTCGGGTTTTATTTCCAATAAAGCTCTTATCCAGGAGAATGTTTGTTTCATTTCATCGAATTCAGCGCCTTCATAAACAAAAGTGGCAGTACCTTTTAATAAAAAACCTGTTCCTTTTGAATTAAAGCCCTGAACTTCACGACTTCCCAATGACATCAATATCTGATTGTTTTGTTTAACATTGGATTCTGTCGTTTTCATACCTCCAACCGGAGCTAGTAACCTTTCATCCTCCGTGATTTTTATATAGCTGTTCCATGTGTTAATTACGTGAGCGCCTTTCGAACCCAGCGTAACTATTGAAACCACTCCTTCGTACGACAACACTTCTGTTAATTTGGCCGGTATCATATTTATGTCTTAATTCGTTCCGTTTAATTACTTCTTTTCCACCACTTTCTGTATAGAATCAATAATCATGTCGTATTGTTTGATGAATTTATCTACTCCTTCTTTTTCAAGTTGCTGTGTAATTTGATCTATGTCGATACCCAGCTCAGGCAATACAGAAAATACCCAATCAGCCTGCTTAATATCCAGTTCAATCCTGGCTTCCGGTTTCCCGTGATCACGATAGGCATCCAACGTAGCAGGGGGAATTGTATTAATTGTATTATCCCCAATAAGTGCTTCGATATATTTAACATCGCTGTATTCCGGGTTTTTGGTACCGGTACTTGCCCATAACAGTTTTTGAGTCTGGGCGCCTTTGCCGGCTAATTTCCTGAACGCTTCGCTTCCAAATATTTCTTTATACATTTTATATGCAATCTGTGCACTCGAAATTGCAACATGTCCTTTAACATAGGTTCCGAAATGGGCCTGTTCGCCATGAGAAGCGAGGTACTGCTCCTCAATCGGATCTACCGCTGATGCAATACGACTTACAAAGAAGCTGGCTACAGAAAATACACGGTTTATGGGTTTCCCTTTTTCTCTAAGCAGCCGAAGACCTGCAATATAGGCTTCGGCAACCTCCCGGTAACGGGGTAATCCAAAGAGCAGGGTAATATTTACATTAATTCCCTCGCTTGTAAGCTGCTGAATAGCAGGCAATCCTTCCTTTGTTGCCGGGACTTTAATTAATACATTGGGCCTGTCCAGTTCAGCCAATAGCCTGCGGGCTTCTTCTATGGTACCGTTGGTATTGTATGCCAGATTCGGATCTACTTCCATGCTTATGTAACCATCCCTTCCATCGGAGCTTTTAAACCGGGGTAGAAACTCATCGGCAGCCATTCGTAAATCCTTTATGCAGAGCGCCTCATAAATAGATTTGGGATCTTTCCCGGCTATCGCCAGAGTCCTGATCTCAACATCATAATCATGGCTCCCGGAAATAGCCTTGTAAAAAATTGAAGGATTTGAAGTTAATCCGCTTATTCCATCATTTTCGATCAACTTACGCAGATTACCACTTTTTACCAGGTTGCGGCTTATATAATCCAGCCAAACTGACTGCCCCAGCTTTTCAAGTTGAAGTAAAGGATTGTTTTTCATGGTATTTTCTATTTAGTTTAACACTGCAATTTTATAAAAATGCAGTTGAATAATTTGCCTGTCATTGCAGGCATATTGCATAAATACAAACAGTTTGAAATTGAATTTGTTGAAAAATCATAGCAAAAAATGTATAAAAAGCACGTAGTCAAAATCACAAAACAGGGCAGTTGATCCAGGATGTTTAACTATTTTATATTGAAAAACCGGAAGGTTATTCATTTATTTCTGGTCAGTTTACCAGGTATCCATAAACACCATGAAACTGACTCTTATGAAAAGACTATTCACACCTACAGGCACAAATTCCAATCCCTATTTTGAATTTATCATTAAATTTTATCCATCCTAAAATATTCTGTAAAACATTGAATATCAATTTCGCCCCTCTTGTCTTCGAAAAAAGGGAAGCGTGTGAGGTAGTGCGACGCGGGGGATTGAAATGGTTCCAACATAATTTCGATTGCTTCGCGGTATTTTATTAATAAAAAGAAAATTGTCAAATAATCACCCTTCGACAGGCTTAAGGTGGAAATAAATTAAATTGTCAGTTGTCTCGCAAGCATCGCAGCGGTATGCCATCGGCCTTGTTGCAGTTGGCTTGGCTCATGCCGCTGCCGCTACTGATGAAGGCCAGGCCCCAACCGTTCGTCGAGCTGTACTGGATACTACTCCAGTAGTAGCCGTTTGAGCCCCTGCCTAACAGCGAACCATCGCTGTTAGAGAGGAAACCGGCAGCATGCAGCATCAGCCCGGAACCCCATGGGCCGTTCCAGTTGCCCCAGCCACCAGTGTTGTCCACATTGTACCATTCGGTATAAGTGGGGATACGCCAGGCTGTGCCCAATTCAAGATTACAGGGGTCGTTGGATGTAAGCCAATCTGAGCTTTCGTTAATGCCGGCAATCCAGGTGGTATTAGGAGTTCGAGTAGTTCCATCATGTTTATACCCTTGTTTGCGGTTAAACTGCCAATACCAACCGGCGGAGGCTTCGGTTGCATCACTAACAGCCGTAGCCTGATGATCGGTGCCGAGGTTGCTTGTTATCCAGCATTTGGCGGTTTCGCCGGGAATACCGGTCACTGTACCATAGGTGACTGCCTTATTGACAGGTGCAACCCCTCTGGAAACTAAATGGTTAATGATTAAATTGAAACCACAAACAAAAGGCGTAGTAGATACCATCGAATTCCAGGCTGATCCATCGTAAGTATTCAGTGCCTTTTCATTTGTATTGTATATCACCAATCCTTCCACAGGAGTTGCAATAGCGTTTCGCTGAGCCGTAGTCATTCGGGGTGGAAGAAATCCCTGAGTGGTGGAGGAAATATCCAGCTTTGCCGCGCTGGCCGGGTTGGAAGTGCCTATTCCCGTACTGCCATTAGCAGTCACTACCACCGATGGTGAACCATTGTTTATCAGGTATATTGCATTCAGACTCGGACTGCTGAACCCGGTATTTTCAGTGCCATAACCGAAACGGTAGGAGGCATTATTCGAAGTTCCGAAAGCCGGGGCAATATTCCCGTTCACCTCCAGTTTCTGGGTTGGGGATAAAACCCCTATCCCCACATTCCCGCCATTATAATATATACTGGTGCCATTTATGGCCCATTGGCTGCTGACCAGCATCCAGCCTGGAACGGCAGGGGTGCCTTTATTGGTATAGTACTGGTTGTTGTCGGTGCAAAAAATCAGTAAACCCGTTGCCGGAACGGCTATGGCGTCTCTTTCCGCGATCGTCATCCTGGGCACCAGCAACCCTTTGGTTGTCGATTTCACATCCAGCATCGCCGAAGGATCCGGGGCGCTGTTGTCGCTGTTGATACCCACCTGGGCATAAAGGCTCATTCCGGCAATCAGGAAGAGGAAAAAGAAAATAGTAGCTTTTTTCATGGGAAATAGGTCAATTTTAAAAGAAAATTGTCAAATAGCCACCCTTCGACAGGCTTAAGGTGAGAATGAATCAAATTGTCAGTTGACTCTAAGGCACCGGACAGAATAGCCGACTGTCTTGTTGTTGGTGATCATAGCGCTGTAGCCACTGCCGAATTTCAAGACCCAGCCGTCCGTAGTGCTGTACTGAGAACTGTACTGAGTACTGCTCCAGTAGCAGCCGTAAGTGCCCCTGGTGCTTAGCGAACCATTGCTGTAGTCGAGGAAGCCGGCGGCGTGCAGTTGCAGACCGCTGCCCCACGGGCCGTTCCAATTGGTCCAACCGCCGGTGTTATCCACATTAACCCATTCAGTGTAAGTGGGAATGCGCCATGCGCTGCCAAGCTCAAGGGTGCAAGGGTCGTTAACGGTAAGCCAATCGGAGTTTTCGCTGATGTTGTTAATCCATGTCGTGTTTGGGGTTCGGGTTGTCCCGTCATGCTTATAACCCTGTTTGAGGTTAAACTGCCAGTACCAGCCGGCCGCTGCTTCCGCGGCATCATCCACTGTGTTGGCTTGCCGGGTGGCGCCCAGGTTACGGGTAATCCAGCATTTGGAGGTCTCTCCCGGGATGTTGGTTACCGTGCCGTAAGTTACCGTTTTGGACACAGGAGCAACGCTTCCGGCGGTATGCGCTATTGTAAATGAGTTGCCGCAACTTAAAGCCTGTCCCGATAGAATGGTCGGATCACTATTCCCGCAAGCATTGTATGCCCATACATAACGGGTGTAACTGAGCCCGGCTGTTAGCCCTGTTTCAGTTTCAGTGGTGACTGTGCCCATGTTGGTCGCACCAGCGTAGTCGTTGGTAGCACTCCATTTATACCCCGTGGCGATGGGAACCGGATTCCAGTTCCAGATTATCTGTCCGCTTGTTTGAACGTGACTCCCCTCGGCGGGTGAAACCGGGACGGTACAACTCCCGAAAAAATTCAACCATTTGCCGCCCTGATAAATGGATAAGGCGCCTGCTCCGTCTAAATTACAATTCGAACAAAAAACGAGTAGCCCTTCAGCCGGATTCACAATGGCATTTCGCTCAGCAAACGTCATCCGGGGTGGAAGAAAACCTTTGACAGTAGATTTCACATCCAACATCGCCGAAGGAGCCGGTGAGCTGTTGTCGCTATTGATACCCACCTGGGCATAAAGGCTCATTCCGGCAATCAGGAAGAGGAAAAGGAAAATAGTAGCTTTTTTCATGGGAAATAGGTTAATTTTTTAAAAAAATTGTCAAGTAGTTACCCTTCGATAGGCTTAGGTGAAAATGAATCAAATTGTCAGTTGTCTCTAAGGCACCGAACAGAAAAGCCGACTGTCTTGGTGATGTTGCCCATATTGCTGCTGCCACTATTCAAGCTCAGGTACCAGCCTAAAGTAGAACTGTCCTGAGTATTGCTCCAGTAGCCGCCGAATGAACCTCTGATGCCCAGCGCACCACTGGTACTGGCAAGTCGACCAGCAGCGTGCAGTTGTAGCCCGGAGCCCCATGGGCCGTTCCAGTTGGTCCAACCACCGGTATTGTCCACATTGTACCATTCAGTGTAAGTGGGTATGCGCCATGCATTGCCAAGCTCAATGTTGCAGGGGTCGTTCACGTTGACCCAGTCGGAGGTCTCGCTGATGCTGAAAATCCACGCCGTGTTTGGGGTCCGGGTTGTACCGTCATGCTTATAACCCTGTTTGAGGTTAAACTGCCAGTACCAGCCGGCCGCTGCCTCCGTGTTATCACTCACGGTGTTGGCTTGCTGGGTGGCACCCAGGTTACGGGTAATCCAGCATTTGGAGGTCTCACCAGGGATGTTGGTTACCGTGCCGTAAGTTACCGTTTTGGACACAGGGGCAACACTTCCTGCCGTATGCGCTATCGTAAATGAGTTGCCACAGCCTAAAGCCTGTCCCGTTAGAATGGCGGGATCACTATTTCCGCAAGCATTGTATGCCCATACATAACGGATGTAACTGAGCCCGGACGTCAGCCCTGTTTCAGTTTGAGTAGTGACTGTGCCCATGTTGGTTGCGCCGGCGTAGTCGTTGGTAGCACTCCACTTATACCCCGTGGCGATGGGAGCCAGATTCCAGTTCCAGATTATCTGTCCGTTTGTTTGCACGTGGCTCCCTTCTAAGGGTGAAGCCGGGACGATACAACTCCCGAAAAGATTCAGCCATTTACCGCCCTGATACATGGATAAGACGCCTGTGCCGTCTAAATTACAATTCGAGCAGAAAACGAGTAGCCCTTCAACAGGATCCACAATGGCATTTCGCTCAGCAAACGTCATGCGGGGTGGAAGAAATCCTTTGACAGTAGATTTTACATCCAGCATCGCCGAGGGATCCGGTGCGCTGTTGTCGCTGTTGATACCCACCTGGGCAGGCGCTGTCAGGGTGAAACAGGTAAATACAATGGTGCAGAGAAGGATGTTTTTCATATCGTCATTTTAACATATTTTGATTTCTAGATAGATGAGGTAAAAATAAATAATTATTTATAACTATTCTAAATAAAAATATGTATCAGGGTAAATTTTTTTCTAATTTAAAGTGAGCGTTGACACGCCGCTTAGATTGACCATGCATAGCCGATCTAAGCTGACTATGTTAACCATTTATTAATCAATGAGATGACAAAATATATTTCAACAGCCAAACCAGATCAAGAAGTGCGGTCTTTCCAGCTAAAACGAATAAATTTCATAAAATTTTCCTGACCTTTAGTAGCTCCTATTTCAATGTTATGCCCAAAATCCGGATTTATTAAACTGTATTCTTTACAATAGTTCGGTAAGTTTTTATCTCACCCCGCCGAAATGGCGGGTCAAGCAGCAAGAATTTGATTCTCAAGCATTTGAGAATAATCAAATTATTCTATTAACTATTTTATTTTCAATCTAATGCAAAATTTTAACGAAGTATTGCTTTACAGATGATTTCATTTTTTCTGCCGTAATGATCTGTTACAGCCCATGAACAATTAAGTCTCAAATCAACATTAGAAAATGCTGATTTGAGACTTTTTCAGGATTTAGCACCGGGCTCTCTTTCACTCAAATTTAATCGCTTCAACCGGGCAGCTATCGGCTGCATCTTTGATTTGTGCTTCATAATCATCGAAGTTTACGCCATCGATAACAGTGGCTATGTCCTCCATTTTGAAGACTTCGGGACAGATGTCAACACACAGTCCACAGGAAGTGCAATCGTCTTCAACCCATACTTTTTTTATTGCCATGATTTCTATTATTTAAAATGATTAAAAAATTCCAATTCTTTCTTGCTGAGCAATTTGCAATTTATTAGCTCATTTTTTGTTAATCGGGTACAAGCCTCCCGAGGATTCCGTTTTTATTCACAAAGCATATAATCAAATCCTTGACAATACTGCTTTTTCGTGATTTATTTTGTGTGCAAGCGATTGTATGGTTAGTTTCGTAACCAATCTTAAAAAGCTTTCCCGCACAGGAGAATAGTCGTCATGAAGAGGACAGGGGTTTTCGCAGTCACAGCGGTCTAAACCGAACCCGCATTTGGTAAAGAACTTTTCGCCTTCAATTACACTGATTACTTTGTGCAAAGAAAGTGGAATGCCCGAATCGTTAAAAAAGAATCCGCCACCTCTGCCTTTCGAGGATAGGATTACTTCTTCCCGGGCTAAGGTCTGTAATACTTTAGCCGTAAATTGTTCGGGCGAATTGATCTTTTGAGCGATTTCTTTAAACCCCGGCCTTTTACCGTCCTGGTTTTGAATGTACACATAAACCAGGGCCCTGATGGCATACTCGGTTGTTTTTCCAATCATAGAGACAATTGTTGCAATTTGTTAGTTCCGGCTATTCAGCGAATTCAATCCTGGAATCCTGTGGCATCACTACCCGGGCTTTAAAGTCAGCTTTAATAGAAAGCGTATGTTTCTGACGGGCGGGAATAAGAAAAGAATCCCCGGCGTGAAGTAAATGCTTTTGTTGCCCTATTTCGAGTTCTGCACTACCAGCCAGCACAACAATTACAGCTTCTAATGTGCTGTAATGCAATGGCATTATCATATCGGATTTTCCGGTTACCTGTAAAACTTTTAACGATTCACCGGATTGAGAAACAACCATTTCGGGTTTATCTGATGTTTTCATACCATTCATTTTTATCGGTTTTCGAGATCAATCGCTTTAGGAAACAAAATGTCATTTTCCAAATGTATATGACGATGAAAGTCATCCTCAAAATCACTGAGTTGTTTAAGCGTTACTTCATAAGTCGTGCAGGCATCAATGGGAGGCTGATAATTAAGCGAAAGCCTTGCTATTTCCTTGAAGCGTTCGCCTTCATTCTGATGATCGGCAACCATATTGCGTATTGGATTTGAAACCGATCCGAAAGGAGACTTAGGTGTTGGAGCGTTTGTCTTTTTCGAAGATTCCAACCGTCCGATAAACGGAAACAGCACAATTTCCTCTTTCATCATGTGTTTGGTTAAATCGCCGGCACAACCATAAAACAGTTCCTTTATTTCGAAAAGTTCGGGATGATGCTCACCGTGAACCTGGCAGACTTTCTCAAGGTTCTTTTTCAGTATCGGAATGCTCTTATGAACATAGGCATGGTGCCTTTTGATGATATATTCGCAGAGTTCACCCAACCCCAGGTTATTTATAAAATCAGTATCCGGATCGTTTTGAGCAATTAATTCTTCTATTTGTTGAATGAGCTGTTTCGCATCAATTCCTGCTTCCTGACAAGCATCAGCAATAGCTCTATTCCCGTTACAGCAATAATCAATGTTGTTCGCCTGGAATAATGGAGCTGTTTTAAAATTATATTTTACAACTTCTCCTACTGTAGAATCGGGAGATATGGTCATAGCATTTGTTTTTAATTCAATTACAAAGATACAACAAAATTAATATAAAAAGACATGGAAGTCTTTTTATATAGTAATTATTTTTGCTGAACCAAAAATTGAACCTAAATTACGCAATAGGAGACAAAGCCGAACTTTTTGCATTGGTTCGCGCAAACCCCGATCTGGCAAATCTTGAGCCTGCTCCGAAAAGTCAATAAAAAAGAATAGACACCAATTCTCTAAGACACCAATTTACGTAAAATATTGTATATCAATATATTAAAATTGGTGAGATTTAGTGGTTTTGTGTCCCGATAGCTATCGGGATGGTGTCTAATAATTAGTTTTCGGAGTGGACTCAATCTTTGTATCTTAAATGTTCTTTTAAATAATCCAATAGATTTGTTTTATCGATTAGGCTACAGCGAAATTTGGATTATATAGAGCTGATCACGCACATCTTTGCGAAAAAGAGGATTTTGTATCAGGTCATTTGAAATGTGCGGGAATCACAGACATCTGTTAATCTGTCTATTAGGAGACATTAAAATATTTTTTATTTTAAATTGTCCTGACAGTATAATTTTTTTTATTTTAGCCTTTAAAGGGTTTCCCTGAAAACTTTGATCTGTTTCTCAATTTGACTTTTATGCAAAAAGCAAAACTATTGGCTGACACTTTCCTGCAAGGCCTCAGGAACCTGCATATAGCTTATTTCGCATTGGTGATGGCTACTGGTATTATTTCTATTGCGGCTCATCTGTATAGCTTCCATCTCGTTTCGGAACTGCTTTTTTCCTTCAACATAGTGGCTTATTTGTTTCTCTGTATGATTTACCTGCTGCGGATTATTTTGTATTTCCCCAATTTTAAGGCTGATGCGGGCGATCACGCAAAAAGCCCGGGTTTACTTACTTTTGTAGCCGGAAGTTGCGTGCTTGGAAGCCAATTTGTATTGATTTCAGGCAATTTGCCCATTGCTGCCCTTTTATATTATACGGGTGTCGTCGCGTGGTTCATCCTCATTTATCTGATATTTACCAATATTACCGTAAAGACTGATAAACCCGCTATTAACGATGCAATCAGCGGGGTGTGGCTGCTTTTCATCGTATCTACCCAATCGATTTCTATTCTGGGGGCTCAACTGGCAGATTATCTGCCGTTTGGATCTGAAATAACATTCTTTTTCTCACTCATCATGTTTCTAATCGGCTGTATGTTTTATATCATTGTAATAACACTGATTGTTTACCGGATGTCATTTTTCAAAATGCACGCCGAAGAGTTTGCTCCTCCCTACTGGATTAACATGGGAGCCGTGGCCATATCAACCCTTGCGGGATCAATGCTTATTTTAAATGCCGGCAAAGTGGATTTTCTAATTTCTATACTTCCATTTTTAAAAGGATTTACGCTTTTCTTCTGGGCTGTAGGTACCTGGTGGATACCACTCATTGTAATCCTTGGTATCTGGCGTCATGTTTTTAAACACTTTCCGATCAAATACCATCCTCAATACTGGGGAATGATCTTCCCTTTAGGGATGTACACTGTATGCACCTATAGACTCTCTCAGGCACTCGACCTTTCTTTCTTAATGACGATCCCATCGGTTTTTGTCTATATAGCGCTTATTGCCTGGAGCATATGTTTCATAGGTATGTTTTATGCCATCGGGCGGGATTATATTCCTGAGAAAAGGCATTTGTAGTCAACTTTTCAATTGATGCGAATAGTTGGTTTTTGTACATTAGCAAAGTCAAAGATTCAGTATAATTACTTCAATTACACCTTCTAACATGAGCTTATTAAACAGACTTTTTTATTTCAGCAAAGAAGTAGAAAAAACCAAAGACAATCACCTTGCTATTACCGGTGAAAACCGCGATTGGGAGCGTATGTACCGCAATCGCTGGCAGCACGACAAGGTTGTTCGCTCCACGCATGGCGTAAACTGTACGGGATCCTGCTCGTGGAAAATTTTCGTAAAAAACGGCCTGGTCACCTGGGAAACGCAACAAACCGACTACCCGCGAACCCGTCCGGGAATGCCTAATCACGAACCACGGGGTTGTCCGCGTGGAGCCAGTTATTCCTGGTATCTGTATAGCGCCAACCGGGTGAAATACCCCATGATACGCGGTGAGTTGATGGCAGCCTACAGAGCAGCAAAAGCCCGGCTTTCTGATCCTGTTAAAGCATGGGAAGCGGTGGTGAGTGATCCGGTTGTTTCAAAACAATACAAAGCTGCCCGCGGACTGGGCGGTTTTATCCGTGCGGAATGGGATGAAGTAAATGAAATCATTGCTGCAGCCAATATTTATACCATAAAAACGTATGGCCCTGACCGACTTGTGGGGTTCTCCCCTATTCCGGCCATGTCAATGGTTTCGTATGCAGCTGGCACCCGCTATCTTAGCCTGATTGGAGGAACGGTACTCAGCTTTTACGACTTCTATTGCGATCTGCCTCCGTCATCGCCACAGACCTGGGGCGAGCAAACCGATGTTCCCGAAAGTGCCGATTGGTACAACTCATCGTTCCTGATGCTCTGGGGATCGAATGTTCCGCTTACACGTACACCCGACGCGCCTTTCTATACCCAGGTGCGCTACAAAGGAACAAAATCAGTCGTTATTGCCCCCGACTACAGCGAAGCCGCCAAGTTCGCCGATTTGTGGATGAAACCTAAACAAGGCACTGATGCTGCTTTGGGTATGGCAATGGGACATGTAATCCTGAAGGAATTTTACCTGGATAAGAAAGTACCCTATTTCGAGAAATATGCCCGTCAATATTCCGATTTACCATTCCTGGTGAAAATTGAGAAAAAAGACGGGAAATATCTGAGTGGAACGCTTCTTAGAGCGAGCGATCTTGAAAACATGACCGATGTGGGCGAAAAGCCGGAATGGAAACCTGTTTTACTCGACGAATTGTCGGGCAACTATGTGGTTCCAAACGGGACGATAGGATCGCGCTGGGAGAAAAAACAAAAATGGAACCTTGAGCTAAAGGACAGCAAAACAGGCGCCGATATTATGCCTCAACTATCACTTATTGAACAACATGATGAAGTGATTCAAGTGCAGTTCCCTTACTTTGGTGGTGAGGCTTTCAAGCACGAACATTTTTCGGCAACCGGGCACGACGATGTTATTGAACGCAAAGTACCAGTCAGGAAAATCAAATCCATTCAGGGTGAAATTTATACCTGTACTGTATTTGATCTGATGGTTGCCAACTATGGAATTGATCGCGGGTTCGACGATCCGAATTCAGCAAAAAGCTATGACGAGGACCTGCCTTTTACTCCAGGATGGCAGGAGAAAATCACAGGAGTACCAGCAGAGCAAATCATATCCACTGCCAGGCAGTTTGCTGAGAATGCCGCAGCTACAGAAGGAAAATCAATGATTATTATCGGGGCAGGCGTTAACCACTGGTATCATACCGATATGATTTACCGCAGCGCCATCAACATGCTGGTATTTTGCGGATGCGTTGGCCAATCGGGTGGTGGCTGGTCCCATTATGTGGGTCAGGAAAAACTCAGGCCTCAGACCGGTTGGTTGCCACTTGCTTTCGGCCTCGACTGGAACCGTCCGCCAAGGCAGATGAACACCACATCGTTTATCTATATGCATACCGGCCAATGGCGATACGAGAAAATGAAACTAAACGAATTGGTTTCGCCGCTTGCTGATAAGTCGGACTGGGAGAATCTTTCACTCATCGATTGCAATATTCGCGCTGAGCGAATGGGCTGGCTGCCCAGTGCCCCGCAATTAAGCAGGAATCCACTGACCATCGCCAAAGAAGCGGAAGCTGCAGGCGTGACTTCAGAGGAATATGTGGTTTCGCAACTTAAAAGCGGCAAATTGACTATCGCTTCCGAAGACCCCGACAATCCGGCGAACTTCCCACGCAACCTGTTTGTGTGGCGATCGAACCTGCTGGTGTCAACCGCCAAAGGAACAGAATATTTCATGAAACACCTGCTGGGAGCTCAGAATAGTATTCAGGGCAAAGATCTGAAAGAATTGGGACAGACCTTACCTACTGAAGTAAAATGGCACGACAAATCCCCGGAAGGGAAGCTTGATCTGCTGGTCACCCTTGATTTCAGGATGTCATCAACCGGTTTACATTCAGACATTTTGCTTCCGGCTGCATCGTGGTACGAAAAAAATGATCTGAGTACCAGCGATATGCACCCATTTATACATCCTTTCTCACAGGCTGTTGATCCGGTATGGGAATCCCGGACAGATTGGGATATATTTAAAGGACTGGCAGAAAAATTCTCAATTCTGGCAAAAGGGCATCTGGAAAACGAGACAGACATTGTGTTGCTTCCGTTACAGCACGATTCGCCCATGGAGTTATCGGAAACCACCGATGCAAAAGACTGGAAAAATTCTGATTCAGCAATAAAACCCGGTTTAAACTTCTCAAAAATAGTCACGCTGAAACGCAATTATCCTGAAACTTACAATCGGTTCACAAGTCTGGGGCCATTGATGAAGACGCTTGGAAATGGCGGAAAAGGAATTAACTGGAACACAGAATCCGAATTGGACCTGCTGGCTCTCCTGAATTCTACTAAAAGCGAAGAAGGCGAAACCAAAGGCCTTCCAAAGATTGAAACGGACATTCAGGCTGCCGAGGTTATTCTTTCCCTTGCCCCTGAAACCAATGGGGCGGTTGCAAAGAAAGCCTGGAAAGCGCTGGAAGCAATAACCGGACGCAAGCACACCCACCTGGCTATTGGCCGCGAGGAAGAAAAATACGCTTTCGCGATCTGCTGGCACAACCCCGCAAGATTATCACTTCGCCCATCTGGAGCGGCATCGACTCCGAAAAGGTATCATACAATGCCGGTTATACCAATGTGCATGAACTCATCCCCTGGCGCACACTCACCGGGCGACAAACCCTGTATCAGGACCATCCCTGGATGATTGCCTTTGGTGAGAATATGGTTACCTACAAACCTCCCATCAATACCAAATCAACGATGGAAGTATTGGGCAAATTGGACAAGGACGACGAATATATGGTGATAAACATGCTTACACCACATAATAAGTGGACCATCCATTCTACGTGGTCCGACAATTTAGTCATGCTTACCCTTGGCCGGGGAGGTCCGGTCGCCTGGATGAGCGAAACCGACGCCACCAGCATTGGTCTTATAGACAACGACTGGATTGAAGTCTTCAACAGCAATGGGGCATCCGTGGCACGACTAATTGTTTCACAGCGGATTCCGGTCGGTGCACTGATCATGTATCACAACCAGGAACGTACCGTGAATATGCCTGTCAGTCAATTGACGGGTCACCGCGGCGGGGTTCATAACTCGGTGGAGCGCATATGCCTGAAACCAACGCACATGATTGGCGGATACGCACAACTGGCTTATGGTTTTAACTACTACGGAACCATAGGTTCGAACCGTGACGAGTTTGTGGTGGTTCGTAAAATGAAAAAGGTGGAGTGGAAAGACGACGAAGTAACACGTTAACACATTTAAGACTAACCAAAATATGAAAATACAGGCTCAAATTGCGATGGTGTTAAACCTCGACAAATGTATCGGCTGTCACACCTGTTCGGTTACCTGCAAAAATGTGTGGACTACCCGAAAGGGGATGGAATATGCCTGGTTCAACAATGTTGAGACCAAACCGGGAACGGGTTACCCAACGGATTGGGAAAATCAGGAGAAATGGAAAGGTGGCTGGAAGCTCGATAAATCAAGGCTCATCCCACGAATGGGGGACAGGAAAGGTATCATGAAAAATATATTTTCCAATCCTTACCTGCCCCAGATTGATGATTATTATGAACCGTTCACCTTCAATTACAGTGTGTTACATTCTTCTGCCAAGTTTGTAACACCACCATCAGCAAGGCCATACTCCATGATTACCGGCCGCAGGATGGAAAAAATAGAGAAAGGGCCAAACTGGGAAGACGATCTGGGGGGCGCGTTTGAAGAGCGGAGTAAAGAGAAAAATTTCGAGGACATTGACAAACAGATATACAGCAAGTTCGAGAATGCCTTCATGATGTATCTGCCGCGCCTGTGCGAACATTGCCTCAACCCGACCTGCGTGGCGGCTTGTCCTTCGGGAGCCATCTACAAGCGCGAAGACGACGGTATTGTGCTCATTGATCAGGATCGCTGCCGCGGATGGCGTCAATGTGTAAGCGCCTGTCCGTACAAAAAAGTCTATTTCAACTGGAAAACCAAGCGTTCCGAAAAATGCACCCTGTGTTACCCTAAAATTGAAAACGGAGAACCAACCATCTGCAGCGAAACCTGCGTGGGACGGATCAGGTATATCGGTGTGATGTTGTACGATGCTGAAAAGATCAAAGAATCGGCCTCAACCGAGAATCCGGTTGATCTGTATCAGGCCCATCTGGATGTTTTCCTAAATCCCAACGATCCTGCAATTGAGGCAGAAGCACGCAAGCAGGGGATTCCGGATAACTTTATCACCGCGGCCCAAAATTCGCCGGTTTACAAAATGGCCATGGAATGGAAGGTCGCCTTTCCGCTTCACCCCGAGTACCGCACCTTACCAATGGTTTGGTACACTCCGCCCCTCTCTCCCATTCAGGAAGAAGTGGAAAGCGGAAAACTGGGATTTAATGGCATTATTCCTGATGTTGATATGCTGCGCATCCCTGTTAAATACCTGGCAAATATGTTTACCGCCGGCGACGAAAAACCGGTAAGGGAAGCATTGATAAAAATGCTTGCCATGCGTGCTTTCATGAGGAGCAAAACCGTTGAAAACATTACCGACGAGAAGGTATTGGAGGGAACCGGACTAACCCCGGAAATGGTTGAAGAGATGTATTGCTACATGGCCATAGCCGATTATGAGGATCGCTTTGTGATACCCATTTCTCATAAGGAATATGCCTTTGATTCATTTGGCGATAAATCCGGATGCGGCTTTAGCGATGGTGAAGGCTGCGGCAGCATGGAAAATCGTTTGAAAAACCTGTTTGGAGGAATGTAAAATGCTGAAGACCTATCGGATATTATCGCTGTTGATGACCTACCCCAACGAGGAAATTTACGACTTCTTACCCCAGGTAAACCCTTCGCTGAAGGAGGAGAATTTATTGGATACTGAAACCATTGCCGGGATTGATAAATTTGTCGGTTTCTTTACCCGGGAAACGCTAACCTTCTGGCAGGAATTTTATGTGCAGCTTTTCGATTATTCGCGATCGGTTTCACTTTACCTGTTCGAACATGTACATGGCGATTCGAAAGACCGCGGACAGGCCATGGTTGACCTGATTGATCTTTACAAGGAAAACGGTTTGCAGATGGATCAGTCTGAATTACCTGATTTTCTGCCTGTTTTCCTTGAATTCCTGGCCTTACAGACATCCCCAAAAGCAAGTGAATACCTGGTTGAGATTATTGATATTGTGGGGTTCATTCACAAAAAGCTTGAAGAAAAAGATAATCCATATCAGCACCTCTTGTCGGCTCTTATTCACTTGTCGGCCAAACAACCTGCCGAAGCCAGAATACAACAAATGGCATTGAACATGCCGGAAATCAGCATTGATGAAGCTTACGAAGAACAATCGGTAACATTTGCCAGCGACAATCCATGTACAACCTGTAAATCATAGATCTTATGGATAATTTTATCAACAATCTGCTATTTACCTATTTGCCACACATCTCAATGACCTTGTTCTGGTTTGGCATAATTACCCGCATTGTCATGTCTCCTCAGTCATTGCAGGCCGAATCGAGCCAGTTTCTATCAAAAAAAGGGCAACGATGGGGCGGAAACCTGTTTCATTATGGCATTCTCATGGTATTCCTCGGGCATTTCACGGGTCTTTTTACCCCGGCAAACTTCTATCACCTGCTGATGACGACCGCCACAAAAAAAGTACTGGCAGTTACGATGGGTTCTATTTTTGGCACCGCAGCCGTTGTGGGCATCACCATACTAATTATCAGGAGATTAAAGAATGAAAGAATAAGAATAAACAGCAAACCTCAGGACGTTTTGCTGCTTATATTGCTCCTGGTTGAGATGATGCTGGGAATGATTTCTATAACAATTACAGCCGGTTCTTCCGTCGAAAATTATGCAGAGCTGGGCGTCTGGGCACAAAAGGTAATCACTTTCCAGCCTGATGCTGGTTCTATGATTGCAGGTCACAGCCTGATTTACAAACTGCATATTGTTGTAGGGCTTTTCATCTTTATGATTTTCCCTTACACCAAACTCATGCACATGTTTGTGATGCCAATCGCTTATTTTTTCAGATCGGCCTACCAAATGCTTAGGCGCGGGTTTACAAAACGGCCGGTTTAAAAAATCTTAAGCCTGGCCTAAGGCTTCTTTACCTGCTTCTGTAAGATTTTCGACTGACCATTCAGGTTCCCAGACAAGATTTATATTGACTTCGAATTTGGGATAACTGGCCTCGATCAGTTGTTGTGCATCTTCAATGATTAAACCGCCCATCGGGCAACCGGGTGAAGTAAGCGTTAAAGCTACGTCTATTTTATGGCCTGGCTCATTGTAAGTTACGCCATAAATCAGTCCCAGATCAATAATGTTTACCATTAATTCCGGGTCAATCACGCCTTTGAGTAACTCAAATATTCTCTTTTCTTCCGTATTCATAATGAACTATTTATTTTTGGGTTTGTGAAATATGATTTTGAACAGATTAAAGTTGTAAAGCGATGCAGACAAAAGCAGCGCGATTGCGCCCGAAAGCACTATCGCGGTGAAGGAAGCTGAGATTCCGATCAGCAGTAATGCAAATCCGGTTGCAAAAAGCCATAACTGTGCAGTGGCAATCTTTTCGGAAAAAAGATCTTTAGGTAAGGGTAATACCACTTTGCCTATCCGCCCACGGTAAACTTTCAGCCAAACAATAAAAGGCAATGTTTTGTAGGTTTGTCCCATTACCAGTGAAGTAATAAAACCAATTACAATTGCACTTCCATAAGCCACTGAAAGGGGTAGCGTGAGGTTGCTCAGGAATTTGAAATTAAACAATAGTGAGAAAATGAGGAACAAGGGAATAACCAGTATCAAAAAGGAAAAGGCCGTTTGTTTCATGCCGATGTCAAGTTGTTTTTTCACCCGCTTTGTATAGGCTTCGTAAATAAACGACAGGTAACTCAAAATACCCGGCACAATGATAACTGCACCGATTATTATACCGGCTTTCATTTCCAGAAACAACGAGACAAGTCCGGTAATCAGCCCGATATTGATGGCGTAATAGGCAACTGTCAGTTTTTTGGTATTTACGTTGTGTGAAACCATAAACATGGGCAACAATTTACTACTGACACCAATAATCAACTGAATAAACCATCCAACAATACCCGCATGTGCATGTAGTTTTAACAGCTCGATTTGCGCAGTTTTTAAAAAGGGTTGAACCTGATTAATGGCCAGTGTTAATCCGGCCAAAACCGTAAACAACAGCCAAATAACCGAAGTAACGATAAAGGTTCTTTCTATTACTTTTTTCGGCGACAAGCGTGCCGTAAACAATACATTGGCAACGAAAAATCCTACGGCTAATATAACAAATGTTGCCCCAACAAACATAATAGTACCAAACGAAAAGTACCAGAAAGCGAAGGCCAGTAAAATTGTGCCCATGCCCAGCATTATAAATGAGGCCATTGCATAAGGCTCGCTGTATAATTTCACCTCCATAATTACCGGAAGCAACTGGTACAAGGCTCCAAAAATAATCATGGTAATCCAACCCAGCACCAACAGGTGGGTTATGGCAAGTAATTCAGGATTGAGATAATGCAGCGTGAAGGCTTCAGTGTTAAATACGATAAGCAGGGTAACCGCGAGCCAGGTTAGTCCACCAAAGGCATAATGGGGAATAACGACCTTTGAGGATGGCGCATTTTGGCTGGCTATCTGGTTCATTTATTTATAAATTAAGAGTTTAACATTGTTCTCATCCACTTCGGCAATCCATGTCTTAAAATTCCGCTCAGCCAACTCAGGTAATAAATATTGGGGTACCTTTTTATGATGAACATAGAGCGCTTCATTTTCTTTCAACTCTTCCAGCTCTTTTAAAATGGTAACCATGGGTAATGGCATTTCTAAGTCGCGAACATCAATTTCATGAATCTCCTTTTTACAGTTAACACTTCTTTCCTCATGCTCTGCCACGGAAACCCGGAAAACCAGGTTGTTGGGAACGGCCTCTTCTTTGGCCCCGCCAATTTTAAAGAAATACGTGTAAACAACCCCTTCTTTTGTTTCAACCATACTCGCATATCCCCTTGTATTCGCAATTTTGATCAGCGGAGTGGGTTCAAACGTGTTTATAACTTCCAACACATAGTCATCCGGAAGCTTCTTTAATTCGCCCATTATTACATTAAACGGGTCTCCGCCACTTGCCAGGGTTGGCCTTACATCCAACGTGGTGACTTTTGCCAGTTTAATGGCGTCTGCAATTTCGGAATTTGCGGATTGCACTGTTTTCTCTTCTTTCAGCATCGCATCTTTTTCGATCTCGAAACCAATTTCAGCAAGGGATTGAAACAGTGTTTGAATGTCGCATTTCCCTGAGTGGGCGGCATCGCTAATGGTGGTCCTGGATGCCAGTATCCCACGCAGCAGCGGATTTCGCAATTTGCTTAAATGAGGGACGATTGACACAATCGCATCAATAGATTTTGGGTTTTCCTTGATAAGGACCGATATTTTTGTATTGCGGTTGATTTTCATACTTCAATAAATTTATAGTTAATTTTCAGAATCCTCCTCTTGATATGGCAACACCTAAATAGGCGATAATCAGCGCCAGCAACAGATTCAACATGCCAGTCCACCGGGCCAGTAATTTGAATTTTGTACCCGATGATTCCTGCATTTCGTCAATCGATTTCATGCCAAGGTAAAAATCATGAATGGCTCCGACCAACAGCATCAGGACAAAAAGGATCAATTTAATAATTAATACTTTACCATAACTGCTGGTGGTTAAAAATCCGATGGTAATGGGTAGCCCACGGAAATACATATTCAGAAACCCCGTTATGAGCAGCACTATAACGGCCAGCCAGCCATAAAACCGGAATTTCAGCCCGGTTTTATGGAGCAGCAACACCCGGTTGGGTTGCTGCTTAATGCCCGGCACCAATACAAGTGGGATGAACAACATGCCCCCGATCCAAAATGCGGCGCAAACAACATGCACAAAAACCGAAATCAAATAAACTGCGTCCATAAGATTTCGGTATGCATTGAGATTGTTTAAAAAATCATGCAATTTGAATTGACGTGCAGCCCTTCATTCTGTCGGCGTACTTTATGCAACCTTCAGTTTGCTTATTTTTACTTCCCAAACTTCAGGACCTTGCTGTAGATATTCCCAGCCAAATTCTGCACCCTTTTCAGCGGTAAACTGATAATACAGTGGCTTGGGATCGTGGTCGTTCTGAAGGATAAAAGATTCTCCGGCAGCCAAATCCTCATAGGTTTGAAAGATTGTTGCGTGTTTGTACTTTGGTTCAATTTTCGTTGCATCTATCGTTTTCATAATTCAAAATTTAATTGGTTTAACTTTTATTACGCCGCAAATGTATAAAATAAATTTATAAAAAGACATTATTGTCTTTTTATAAATTAAAAATCAATTTCGTAGTATCTGGTAATCTCATCCTTAGTCAGTTTGGCTCTGTATGCTTTAAAATATTCCTCATTCCACTTCGTTGCTTTCAGAATGACATGTAAGCATAATCATAAGGAAGGGAAAGGGGCAAGTGATGATGATTCTATGATTTCAGGCAGGTAATTCTTATCTATTGCGAGGCTTGATTGATGTTGCCTTATAGATTTCTCAGCCCATCCTGCACTTGTTCAATAATCATTTTTGCGGTCTTTGCAGGCAAGGAAACCATAGCAGCAACTTCCATGCAATCACCGATCGTTGCTTTGCCTTTGCCGTTGATTGTTGTTGTATGATTCCCATTGAAACCGGATGATGGCAACAAATCGTAGGCCGGTGAAACCTGCCACTTGCTGTCGTGGTATATAAAAGAAAAATTTCTGGAATGATCGTCCATGTTTCCGATCAGTACATTAAAAACCATCAATCTGAACATTTTCCCAACTTCTGTTATGTCTCTCGTCAGAGCGTAAGTCGCCTTTAAAAGCGCACTATAATCGAGCGATGGCAAACGATGGCTTGCATAAAGTAACCCGGCTGCTGAATGAACGTGGATTCGTATTTTTTCACTCCTGTCGAATCGCATAACACCGAAATACCTGTCTTCAAAAAGTTTTGTTTCAGGCATTTCAATTCCACATTTTTTAGCAAGCAATGAATAATGATATTCGGTTTCACCTACATCAGCCGGATCAACCGTTGCCCTGAATTTAACAATCCAGTCCTGCCCCTGATAGTTAACAAGCACTTTGGGCCGGGCACCACCCGAAGAACCGGCTTTGTCAACAAGTTTGTCAAGGGAACCGGTGTTTTCATTCAGCATGATTTTCCTGCTTTCCTCCGAATAGAAGGCAAGTTATTCAACCGGCTTTATGTTGTACTTTAATTGAAGCGGTGAATACGAAAGGGCTCCCATCCCGTTATCACCTACCAGACTTAAGCGGTCAAGTACAGACAGCAATTTGGGTTCTATGCCCTGGGCCCTGAGCCAACGATCCATCAATAATCGTCCCCACCCGTCGGGTAGGCTATCGTTAAAAACACCAAAAAGCCCGTCAAATGGATCATTTTTTGCTGTGAAAACCCCGTTCCTTAAAGGAAGATAAAAAGGAGAAATGGAAAAACCTTCATTGAGCCATTGAATGTCGTATTCAAACAAACATCTGTGATCAGATGTCAAAACCAGTCTGCCAACCTTTTGTCCGTTAAGGGTAACCCCCAGAACTTCTACAGCATCAAACATTTCTGCCCCGCTTTCTTTTTTTTGCGCTTTTCATTGCCAGCACCTGATCAATGCTGGTAAACTGCTGATGTGAGAACAACAATCTGAACTCTTCTGTTGCGTCGAGTGCGACGGCAACCATAAGGAGGTTTTTGAGTGATATCTCAGAAGAGCTTTCAAAGCGTTTCAGAGTACCCAGACTAACACCCGACCTATTAGCCAGCCCTTGTTGAGTTTGATTCAGTTCTAACCTTCTTTCTTTCATCCTTAAAGCAATGCCCTTTGCAATTGAAACTGGATTAAGATCATCTGGCACGAAATCATTAACAGATATTATATTAGCCACAATCACGATATATTTATTTAATGGATATAATGTTAGCTGCAAAGTTAATATAAAATTCGTT
>JBBQBC010000037.1:0-23911 GCA_038317155.1 Bacteroidales bacterium | reverse complement strand
GGGGAGTTCCATTACAAAAGGCATGTCGGGCTGTTTGAAAATTGCCTTCTTAAACAATAAGGCCGAGCCGATGGCCAGCAGCACCCCAATCGCATACATTGCAAATAAAATAGTACCCTGGTATTGAACAAAAAAAGCACTGATAAAGAGAATATAAACCGGGAGCCTGGCGCTGCATGACATAAACGGGTTTATAAGCATGGTTATCAGGCGATCGCGACGGCTTTCGATGATACGGGTAGAGAGTATGGCAGGTACATTACATCCAAAACCCATCAGCAATGGAATAAACGATTTACCATGAAGTCCAATCTTGTGCATTACCTTATCCATAATAAAAACAGCCCTGGCCATATAACCGGTATCTTCCATCAGCGAAATGAAAAGGTAAAGCAACAGGATATTGGGTAAAAAGATGATAACCCCCCCGACTCCCCCGATTATGCCTTGAATAAACAGGTCTTTCAGCATACCGTCGGAAAGCAAAACACCGAGTTCAGCTGAAGTAAATTCAACCAGCGCTTCAATCCATTCCATAGGAAGCTTACCCAGCCTGAAAGTGCCATAAAACGTAAGCCACATAAGGAAAATGAAGATGGGAATACCCCACACTTTGTGCGTGATAATCGTGTCTATGACTTCGCTGGTCTTTCGCTGTGAAGTTTCGTTTACTGTAAATGTTTCCCGCAGGGCACCTGCAATAAATCCGTATTTGGCATCGGCTATCAGGCTCTCGGTATCCTGTCGCAGACTGCTTTCAATCCGGTCAATCTCAGCATCAACCTCAGTGTTAATCTCTTTGCTATTCTTTAGCTGCTCGGTCAGAACTTCCGTTGCCCTATCCTTTTCAATCAATTTTATGGCAATAAAACGGGAGGAAATTTTATCGATAAGATCAGAGTTTCCGGGCTTACGCAATAATTCCTGAATCCTGCCTATGCCCTGCTCAATTATTCCTCCGTAACTAATGTGAATGTGACGAAGCGAAGTTTCCCGATCCTCATAAACATCGATGATCTTCTGAAGCAGTTCATTGATTCCTTTGCCTTTAGATCCGACAGTTGGTACAAAAGGGAAGCCGAGTAAATGTCCCAACTGTTCATGGTCGAGCTTGTTGCCGCTTTCATTGAGCTCGTCGTACATGTTAAGGACGCCAACAAGCTTAATATCCATGTCAATCAACTGGGTAGTAAGGTATAGATTGCGCTCAAGATTGGAACTATCAATGATGTTGACAACCACATCGGGCATGGATTCTGTGATGAAATCCCTGACGAAAAGTTCTTCTGGGCTATAAGCCGTGATTGAATAGGTTCCCGGAAGGTCTGTTACAACAAATGTATATTCATCTTTCCGGAACCGGGCTTCTTTGGCATCGATGGTTACACCTGAATAATTTCCGACATGCTCACTTGATCCTGAGGCCCTGTTAAACAGCGTCGTTTTTCCTGAATTAGGATTTCCAACAAAAGCAACATTGATAACCTTGCCTTTTTGTCTTGCTGTGTAGCCTAGAAGTGAACCTTCAACGGAACCACTTCCCATAAACTCAGGGAGCTTTAATACTTCACTCTCGGCCAGTATTTCAATTAGCATGGCCTCATTGTTCCTTAGGGAAACATTGTAGCCCATAACATTGTATTCAACCGGATCCATCAATGGAGCCCGCTGAATTACATTTACTTCCTTGCCGGCTACAAATCCCATTTCAAGGATTCGTTTACGGAATGCCCCTCTTCCTCGTACTTTGGTTATTATTCCCTTTTCGCCGGGGGCGAGATCTGACAGTGTCAAAAGTATCTTTATTTAGAATCGTTATAAATTGAGGTAAAAGTATAATGATTTCGGTTACAAACCCCGGTATGGAATTCTAAATTAGGATTTTTGAACGTCTGTTCGTTTCGGTGATCAATTAATAGTCACCAAAATCACTGATTCAGCCTGAGATTCAGGTCGTGAAGTGCCAACATGGCTTTTATGGCTGAAGGCCCCCAATGATCGGAGAAGTGCATACAAACATTATGAACAGCATTTTCTTTGGCCGTATATTTATTCTTTTGATAGAGCATTAGAAAATCTTTCATATCCTGGTAAATATCGGCCAGGCATTCAGCAAGGCTCGCCTTTTCAACTTCTGCATCTTCATCGGTTAAACTGCTGCTGATCCAGAAATGGTCATCCGGATAAAGTTTGTTTCTCAGTGTATTGAAAAGAAATTCCCAATCCTCCTCATTGAAAAAATGTTCCGAGGCATCAGGGTCGGACGGCAGAGTGGGTTTAACAAGTGATCCTTTCAAATAGAGTAAAGGCAGAACACGGCGATAATAATCAACAAGGTCAGTTTTTTGATAATCACCAGCTTTTTCGGTAAAATTGCAGAATTCGTTGCTAACTGTTATAAATTCCAGAATCTGCCGGGTTAATACCGGGTCGTTTTCAGGTAAGCTCATAAAATAACACTTATAATTTCGTGCAAAAGTAGTTTAAATAATTTTCGGAAGGGATATGGGGGTCCTGTGCATTATTATAATTTTTAAATGAAAATGCAGACTCGGATAGTTGACTTAATGCATTTTTTTCTATATTTACAAAAAAAGCAGTATGGATAAGCTTGGCTTAAAAAAGGAGATCGCTGAAATATGCATGAATTTAAAGCGGGAAAGTGAAAATAACCTTTTTCAGGCTATTGCTGAGGCTGAGCAAAGTGCTAATGAATACGGGCAGCCCAAGGACCGCTATGATTCATACAGGGCGCAGCTTTCGACCAGGCGTGAAATGTTGACCCAGCAACTTCTTAAAGTACAGGAAGAGTTAAGCCTGTTGGGTCGGATAGACTTAACCCATGAATATGAAATAGCGGGATTTGGTGCAATTGTGATTACGCCTCAGCAAAAAGTCTTTATTTCAATCGGGATTGGAAAGGTGAAAATGCCTGATAGAAGCGATCTATTCGCTATTTCAGCGGTAGTTCCATTTGCTGAGGCTATCCGTGGTCATAAAAAAGGTGATTTTTTTGAGTTCAATGGGAAGAAAATTGAAATTCTCGACCTGTTTTAATGTCGCGTTTTTATTACCGGTAAGTTGCAAATTCCGGAGCTCCTATATTTAATTTTTCAAGGCTTACCTGCGGGGTATCGGATGTTCAAATAACTCCTGATAACCGCATCATTGGTATTAAAGTGAATGCTGTTTAGTAAACGGTCTGTCCAATTGGCAGATATAACCGAAGTGTCAAATATTGAAGAACCAAAGACCGGAGCTTTGTATATCCTGACCGATCTGATGACCTTATCCTTCTGTGTCAAATAAGGTAATGAATCTGATCCGGAAATTATTTCAGAAGACTTGGTAGCAGGCGGTTTTCGGAATAAAATAGGGTAAAGGTTCCTGTAAAAGAAATTACTTTGAGCGGATGATTTGACTTTTTTGTAAAATTCTGATGAAGATGCAATGCGCTTCTTTTGTAACTCATAACTCAGACTATCCTGCATAGCAGGCAGCTTAATTTTTCCTGAATTTTTAAGTCTGCCTGATAACGAATCATGGATTTCCTGCGCGCAGGTAGGCTTTGTTGCAGCCATCAGAAAGCAGGAAATCAAGGTGATAACAAGTACCTGGAAACGCCATAAATCCAATTTGCCGGTCTGCAGGGTATTCATATAATCGCTGAGTTCTTTTTCGGAATGTTCTTCCGCTAAATTAATAAAAACATGGAAACGTTATGGTCATATCACTGTAGTAAAAAGAATATCGAAAAAAAAAGGCCCAACCCTGAGGCTGGACCTTTTTCAACACTTATGAAACAATGTTAGACTCTTTTTTCTTTAATCCTGGCTTTCTTGCCTTTGAGTTCGCGAAGATAGAATATACGCGCTCTGCGGACAACGCCACGTTTATTCACCTCAATTTTCTCAATAAATGGGGAAGAAATAGGGAAAATTCTCTCAACGCCAGTACCTCCGGATACTTTGCGAACTGTGAAGGTTTCGGTAGCACTTTCACCTGATCGCTGAAGAACAACGCCCTGAAATTGCTGAATCCTTTCCTTGTCACCCTCTTTGATTTTATAGTGTACGGTTATGGTATCACCTGCTTTGAAGATAGGAAAATCCCTTTTTTCAACCAGAGTATCCTCAACATATTTTACTAATGCCCTCTTGCTCATTATTTTAGGTATTAAATTGTTGCGTTTTCCAAAATGAGTGCAAATATACGGCAATAATATTCAATAAAACAAGCCCTTTCAGAATTATTCTTAAAACCTGAAATTCCATCATCCCTTTTAAAAGTGCAGGATATCGCAATTGATGGTTTGGCTATTCCTCTTTCACTATTTTGATTAGTAAGGCAATATGGTTATAAATAAATTGCTCAGTGGCATGTTTTGAAAAGAGTACTGTAGATTTGTGGATTTGAATTAACTTACATAGCTTTGTCTAAACTTTAAACAAATATCATCCATGAAGAAATCTATTCTTTTACTTTTTTCTGTCTTGCTGGCTACCTGTCTGATTGCTCAGAATTGTGATGAAAGCTTCTTTCCTGTTAAAAGCGGCGCCTTCATTGAAACAAAAAACTATGATGCCAAAGGCAGGTTAACTGGTACCAACCAGCAAACAATCCTGACGGTTGAGCCTCTTGCTGACGGTTTGAGCCTTAAATTAAAGAGTGAGCAGTTTGACGGCAAGGATAAGTCCTTGAATACCATGGAACTGGGTATGCGCTGCGAAAACGGCGTATTCTATATGGATATGAAGAACTTCCTCGATCCGAATTCCATGGGTAGCATGAAGGATATGGAGATGTCGGTTGATGGACTTGATCTTGAATATCCAAACAAAATGCAGGTTGGTGAGGCACTAAAGGATGGCAACATTCAAATTAAATTTATGTCAGGTGGTATGCCGATTATGAATATGTCGGTCAAAATCTACAACCGGAAAGTGGAGGCAATAGAAAGTATAACAACTCCGGCAGGTACATTCGAATGCTACAAGTTAAGCTATGACATGGAAGTAAAATCTATTGTGAAAATGACGGTGAAAGCCACACAATGGATTGCCAGGAATGTGGGTGCTGTTAAAACTGAGTCTTACGATAAGAATGGCAAACTCACCAGTTATTCGTTGCTTACGGCTTTCAGAAAATAGCACTGGATTTATCAAAGATGGGTTAATTGACCAATTTTCAGATACCTTTTTTAAGGTAAATGGATTTTAACAGCCATAATTGTATCCTTTCGTTTAAGCAAATGGCTTTTTTCGGACATTTGCAGTCAAAATTAAACCTATTACTTTGGGCTTAGAACTCGTTACCGGATATTCTCTCTGGTTTTTACCATTATGCCTGGCTATAGGGGCAGCTTTAGCCGCGGTGCTTTATTACCGCAATACCTCCGAGGATTTTCCACTCTCAATAGTGTGGCTATTGTCTGTTTTCAGATTTCTGGCTGGCAGCCTGATTGCTTTCCTGCTATTGTCGCCTATGGTTAAAACCGTTGTCAGGACATCGGAAAAGCCTGTTGTGGTAATTGGTGTCGATAACTCCCGCTCCATGCTTATAAATCCCGATTCAAATCTTGTAAGAAATGATCTGAAGGATAAACTTTCGAAACTGGCAGCTGAATTGGGTAAAGATTTTGAGATTATAAATTATACATTTGGTGAAGAAGTTAAACCAGGTGATACCCTTAACTATACTGATAATTTAACCGATATTGCTGCATTTATTAAACAGGTCAACAGTCGTTTTTATAACCGCAATCTGGGTGCAGTTATTATGGCATCCGACGGTATCTATAATTCCGGTTCCGATCCTTCCTATCTGGTCCGCGATCTGTCTTATCCCATTTATACCATAAATATTGGCGATACCAATCAGCACCGCGATCTGCTTATAAAACGTATAAACTACAACCGTATAGCTTATAAGGGAAACCGCTTTCCGATAGAAATTATGGTTCAGGGCTTTGAATCAGCCGGTGAAACCAGTAAACTGAAGGTGATGCAGGGTGAAATTGAAGTATTCTCACAGGATCTGCATTTTATATCTGATAAACAGGTGATTACGATTCCGGTGATCGCAAATGCAAATGAGACAGGTAAACTAAGGTTCAGAATCAGTCTCGAAGCCCTTAAAGGGGAGGCGAATGTTACGAACAACACCCGTGAGATCATCGTTGAGGTCAGGGAAAACCGGCAGAAAATCGCGATAATAGCTAATTCTCCACACCCGGATTTAGCTGCGATTGAGCGGGCTATTGGCAACAGCAATAACTTTGAAACTGAATTGTACTTTGCCGATAATTTTACCAAAAATCCGGCCGATTACAGCCTGTTTATTTTACATCAACTTCCGTCTCAGACAAATAAGGCCACTAAACTTTTAGCCGAACTGTCAAATCTGAAAATTCCGGTTCTGTATATAATTGGCAACCAGTCTGATATAGTTGGTTTTAATGCGCAACGGACCGGTCTTTCGCTATCCGGATTCAATGGCATCTATAATGAATCAATGCCAATTCCGGATAATAGCTTTCCACTGTTTATCAATTCCGAAAACCTGAAACAACTACTCCAAATTGTGCCACCACTATTTAGCCCTTTTGCCAAATACACCCTGGGCAACGCTGTATATGTATATGCATATCAGGGAATTGGGGCATCAGTAACGGGAATGCCGCTTATTTTTTTTAATCAGAATCCTGATCAGCGTGTTGGCGTGATTGCAGGGGAGGGCATCTGGCGATGGCGATTGGCTGACTACGCAAAAAATAACAACCAGGTTGCTTTTGACGAGTTTATTGGTAAAACCGTTCAGTATCTCGCAATGAAGGAAGAAAAAAGCAGGTTTAGGATTTCATTACGCGATTATTATGCTGAAAACGAAAATATTGAATTTGGTGCAACCCTTTTCAATGAAAGCAATGAATTGATGAACGACAAAACAGTGACAATTGCTATCAATGGAGAGGATAAGAAGAGGTATCAATTCGAATTTTCGCCAATAGGTGATTCATACTACCTGAATGCGGGGAACTTTCCTCCGGGCATCTATACTTTTGAGGCTTCGGCTGAAACGGGTACAGGAATCCTTAAGAAGCAGGGGACTTTTATTATTACCGCACTGAATCTGGAGGATATAAATACCGTTGCCAATCATCGTTTGCTTAATACCCTGGCATCAACTACTGGTGGGGTTGGGGTTGCCCCGGGTAATATTGGTGAACTGGCTGAAATGATCAGAAGTCGTGACGATATAAAACCGGTTGTCTATGCCCGCAAACGCTTCACTGACCTGATCAGTTTTTACCCGCTACTCCTGTTGATTTTGGCATTTCTGGGAACCGAATGGTTTCTGAGAAAATACCATGGCAGCTACTAACCGGACATGAAAAGCTGACCAATCTAATCTCTGATTTAATTACTGCAATTTATTATACTGATGGCAGAAATTATTTTTATACTAATAATCAGCCTGGTAGTAGCTGGTTTTATTTTTGGACAACTGATTTCATGGCTTAACCACCGCTCACGTTTCAATAAAATTCCTGAACTCCTGAAAGACGTTTATTCACCTGAGCGCTACAGTCATTACCTCGACTACAAAAGAGTTTCCTACCGTTTTAGGCTGTTAATTTCATGGTTATCAATTATTGCTACCCTATTTATGTTGTTTGGTGGATTCGTAATGGTTGACGATTATGTAAGGATGTTTTCTGAAAGTCCGGTTATACAGGCATTGCTGTTTTTTGGTTTCATCGGTTTTGTTGCTGATCTGCTGTCAACTCCTTTTGATGTTTACGACACCTTTGTTATTGAACAGAAATTTGGCTTTAATAAAACTACGCCGGCAGTTTACGTGACTGATAAACTTAAGTCCTGGCTATTGGCCGCCATAATAGGGGGCGGATTACTAAGCCTGATTGTCTGGCTTTATACTCAATTGGGATCATCATTCTGGTGGGTTGCCTGGATTGCCATTACTGTTTTTTCGCTGTTTTTAAGCCTGTTTTATTCAAATCTTATCGTACCATTATTTAATAAACAAACACCACTTGAACCCGGTGACCTTCGCGATAAGCTCAATAGTCTTGCCGCAAGGACTGGTTTTAAACTTGCAAATATTTTTGTGATTGACGGATCAAAACGATCAACAAGGGCAAATGCCTACTTTACAGGGCTTGGATCAAAGCGTCGGATTGTGCTTTATGATACCCTGATCGGAAAGCAATCGACTGACCAGATAACTGCAGTACTGGCCCATGAAATAGGACATTACCGAAAAAAGCACACCATCAAAACCCTGGTTATGTCGGTTGTTCAAACAGGGATTATTCTTTTTCTTTTTTCACTTATAGTGGGAAGTCCTATTATATATGAGGCGATGGGAAGTACAGGACACAGCTTTCATCTTGGCCTTATTGTTTTTCTTATTCTCTACAGCCCGATTTCAACTATACTTTCGGTGCTGATGAATTATACATCCCGTCAGTTTGAATATCAGGCCGATAATTTCGCAGGGCAATATGCTGACCCGGAAGCAATGATTTCAGCACTCAAACTGCTTACTTCAGATAATCTTTCTGACCTGACCCCACATTCATGGCATGTATTTCTGAATTATTCCCATCCACCGCTTAAGCAACGGATTGAGAATATCCTGAAAACACTGGCAGAATCGCCAAAAAGTAATATTACCTGAAAAGGTTGGTCGTCATAAAAGCCAGTGTTTCAATGGCATTAATCATGCGGGCATTATTATAATCCTGAGTAGCAGCCCATTTGTTGCCGGCTTTCTGGTTTGACAATCCCCGATAAAGAAAGGCGTCGAGATTTTCGGAGTTCAGGTCAATTACAATGGTGAAGTCGATCATTGCCCCATTGTAGTCCTTCATCATTAATTTATTGTATCCGCGGTGAAAATAGGCGGCTTCGTAAGCATTATTCATGTTGATGGCTGCATCGCAAAGTATTACAGCCCGCGAGTAACTCTTATTTTTAGTTGCAACAAGGGCTGCTTTCAAGTAATCCGAAGCCTTTCTTTGAGCGAAGCCACCCGGAATTAATATAATCAGCGCAAGCAACAATATACTAAACTTCCTCATCCTGTCCTGTGTTTTGGTATTTCTTTACCTCTTCCGAAAAACAAATATATTAATAAAAAATAATAAATAATAAATTGTGTTGACTTATTTGATCATTGGTAGCTAGACGATTTTCTGGTGTAAAAGTTACAATGCTTCACTGTGTTTTCAAATGGTTTTCATTGTAAATTGCATCGAAAACGGAGGCTCTGTTTTTATATATTAATGGGCTATTAATCAAAATATTAGTCTCAAATCAGTGGTTCAGCGTTCAATCAGATCATTTGTTTTGGCCATATTAAAAGTGCTGAAATTTATTTTTGGCATATTTTTTAAGCTGCCTGCCCGTGTTTCCGGATTCCGGAGAAAACTTGGTATGCGGTTTCTCCAGGTAATGATGTTGCTTCTGATAGTCTTACTTTCCATCAATTACAACCTGCTTGGATTATTTGGTCCTTCACCCAACCTGACAGACCTCAAAGACCCCGATATCAGTGAAGCATCTGAACTATATGCCTCCAATGGTTTGCTGATTGGAAAGTATTATCTGGAAAACAGATCCCCGGTTGAGTTTAAAGACCTGTCGCCCATTCTTGTAAATACCTTATTGTCTGCTGAAGACATCAGGTTTTATGAACACCATGGTATAGACATAAAAGCTACGTTTGCAGCAATCTGGAGTACTGCCACCGGCGATAAAAGAGGTGGTAGCACCCTTACGCAGCAACTCGTTAAGAACCTCTATAAAATGCGGCATAAAACCCAGAAAGGATGGCTGGGATACATCCCAGGTATAAATATTCTGGTAGATAAATCCAAGGAATGGATCAATGCTTTGAAACTGGAATTTTACTATTCAAAGGATGATATTCTAACGATGTACCTTAATACTGTTGATTTTGGTAGTCATTCTTTCGGAATAAAGGCTGCATCAGCGACCTTCTTCGACAAAAAGCCTTCTGAATTAAAAGTGGAAGAAGCTGCAGTATTGATTGGCCTGCTTAAAGCCCCCACATATTATAGTCCGGTTCAGAATCCAAAGAATGCACTCCGGCGCAGGAACAATATTCTGATGCAGATGGAACGATATGGCTTTGTTTCGAAATCTGAAGTTGATTCACTTTTAAATACAAGAATATTGCTTCGTTACCGACGGAAACAAGACGATTCTGATGCAACGTATTTTAAGGACGCCGTTGCCAGAAGCCTGGTGGAATGGAGCAAAGAGACCGGATACGATATTTATACAGATGGTTTGCGGATATATACTACCATCGACCCGAAGCTGCAGGAATATGCCGAACAGGCTATGGAAATTCACATGAAACGTCTTCAAAAGAAGTTTTACGAGCACTGGCAGGATCAAAATCCCTGGATTGATAGCAAAGGAAAAGAGATACCGGGTTTTATTGAAGGTCTGGCCAAAGAAACCACTTACTTTGAGGGATTAAACAAGAAATTTAAGGGTAATGCTGATTCTATTAACTATTACCTTAACCTTCCCCGGAAAATGTCAGTTTTCTCGTGGAAGGGAACTGCCGATACCCTTATGAGTACGATGGATTCAATCAGGTATTACCACTATTTGTTAAATACAGGTTTTGTCAGTATGGATCCTTTAACCGGTTATATAAAAGCCTGGGTTGGTGGAATCAATTTCAAATTCTTTAAATACGACCATGTAAATCAGGCCCGAAGGCAACCTGGCTCATTGTTCAAAGCATTTGTTTACACAGCAGCTTTTGAGCACGGGCTTGGCCCCTGTGATAAAAGAACAGATAAACCTGTTACTGTTTCCTATCAGGAGAACGGTGAAACCAAGACCTGGTCTCCGCACAATGCTGACTGGAATTTTACATGGAGTGATATACCCTTGAAAAGTGCTTTTGCCCGCTCTGTGAATTCAGTTGCAGTGCAGCTTACAAATGAAATGGGCTGGGATAAGGTGATAGAGTGTGCCCACAGGTTGGGTGTTGCCTCTCCGTTGCACAATGTTCCTTCAATTTGCCTGGGTTCGAGCGATGTTACGTTACTCGAGCTGGTGAATGCATATTGCACATTTCTCAACAACGGAATGCTGAACGAACCTGTATTTGTAACCAGGATTACCGATAAAGAAGGACGGGTTATTTATCACCATGTTTCTAAAGCCAGGCGTGTAATCAGTGCTGAAACAGCTTTTCTGATGAGCATTATGCTGCGTTCAGGACTAACGGAAGCAGGAGGTACCACTCAGGGGCTCTGGGAATACGACCTCTTTAAGTATGACACCGAATTTGGCGGTAAAACAGGTACCTCTTCTAACTTCTCCGATGGCTGGTTTATTGGCGTAACCCCCCATTTGGTCTCAGGTGTATGGGTTGGGGGTGAGCACAGAAATGCAAGGTTCAGAACTTCTCAACTTGGTGAAGGGCTAAGAACTGCTCTGCCAATGTACGGATTGTATATGGAAAAAGTTTTGCAAAATCCTGATCTCAAGCAATATCGTGGGAAGTTTGATAAACCCAAAATTAAAATCAACAAACCTTACAACTGCTCATCCTATATTCCTGTTCATGATACGCTTTCCGGGAAAAATCCCCTGGATGAATCTCAGGACTCTCTATAAGTCCCTCTTCATGAGGATCCGGTAAATAGCAAATGCAAAAATTAGTATCCAGATTACACAAATTCCTGCATCCTGTATGGCAGAATATCCATGGAATGAAATACCGAAAAGTTTCATTAATGGACTATCGGGTAATGGTACAAGATCACTGCTTGCCTGCAAAGGCAAAAATGTGCCAATTTCTTTAGGAAGCCTGAATACCAGAATTTTTTCAATGATCAAGGAATACAGTAATAAGACAATAACCGCAATACCGGCCCGTTTTAGCAAAAAGGCCAAAAAGGCAGCAAACATCAGGTAGGTAAAAAGTTCGAGCGCATGGGCAGGTATAAACCAAAGTTTTGGACTTATAATTGCCGTATAATCCACCGAATCCTGCATAAGTCCAACAACGAGCCCTGATAGACCAACGAGTAAGGCTACCGAAATTGATAGTAAAAGAATCAGGCCGATTTTTCCAGCTATAAACTGTAGCCGGCTGGTTCCCGTAATAATTTGTTGTTTAAGCGTGTGAAATGTAAATTCATTGGTAATCAGTATAATAATCAGAAATGCCGGAAACATTTTAAGGAAACCGGCAATGTAGGTCAGGTTATGCCAGACCTCCGGAAATGAATAAATCGAAAAGCCGGGAATTGGTAAATGCGATTGGTTACTGACATTGATTGTCATTTTGTTGAGGGTTGCCTCAACACTGAAGAGCAGCAGAATCAGGGTAGCAGCGTAAATGCCGGTCAATATCCAGAAGGTGCGGTAGTTCAGTATTTTTATCCATTCTGGATGCAATACAGATATTATCTTTTTCATACAGATGTCAGCTTAATGGTGATCCGGAATGATTTCCGGTAAGTTCAAGAAAATAGTTTTCCAGCGATTTCTTATGCATGTTCAGGTGAGAGCAGGTGATGCCCTGGCTGAAAAGGAAGTGGTTAACTTCGGCTGGATGACATAAACCTTTTGTCTTTAACTCAATTAAACCACCAGCTACTTTATGCGAAAGGTATTCCGGAAATCCTAAAATTGCCTGTTCAAGCAGTTCGATATTTTCAGAACCTAATTCAATTGTTTCAGTATCGCCGAGCACTTCATCAACGCTTCCCGAAAAAAGTTTTTCCCCTTTCTGAAGAACAGCAACATGGCTGCATACTTTCTGGACTTCATCGAGCAGGTGACTGGCCAGTATAATGGTTGAGCCATTTGAAGCAATGGTGGTAATCAACTCCCGGATTTCAGCAATTCCCGAAGGATCCAGTCCATTGGTAGGTTCGTCCAATATAAGCACCTCAGGGTTTCCCAGCATAGCTGCAGCGATGGCTAATCGTTGTTTCATCCCGAAAGAATAGGTTTGAAACCGGTGTTTCCTTCGTTCGTATAGGTTCGTTAATTTTAAAACCCTCTCAGTATCCTTTTCCGGCACATTGCGAATGCGGGCTACTATTCTCAGGTTGTCAGTGGCATCAAGATATGGATAGAAATTCGGATGTTCCAGAATTGCCCCAATCCGCTTTTGTGCATTCACGGTTAAAGGCTCTCCAAACCACTCAAAGCTTCCGCTTCGGGGCAGTGTAGCACCCAGCGCAATCCCAAGTGTAGTGGTTTTGCCGCTTCCATTCGGACCAAGCAGGCCAAATACCTGACCCCGGTTAATCGAAAGGCTTAAGTCGGTTAATGCCTTTACTTTGCCGTAATTCTTGCTTAGATTTCTGATCTCCAGTATCTTTTCTTCCAAAATATGCAGGTTATTATTTATACAATGTGCAACATGATTTCTGAAACCGGTTTAACGTTTAAAACTGCTGAAAATTACAAAAAAAGAAAACAAGCTTCCCCGATTCGTCTTTTTATCTATTTTTGCCTGTTCTAATTCAACAAAGTGCTCAGTAATTCTGTTATTTATTCGTAACCAAACAATTATTTTAATGACTGTTTCAAAAAACAAAGTGGTTTCACTCACCTACGAGTTGAAAATTGACAATGCTTCAGGTGAAGTCGTTGATATGGCAAATGCCTCTGAACCCCTGACATTTCTTTACGGAGCCGGCAACCTGCTGCCAAAGTTTGAAGCTAACCTTTTAAATCTGAAAACAAACGATAAGTTTGAGTTTACCCTGAGTGCTTCTGATGCTTATGGTGAATTTACGGATGATGCCATTGTTACCCTGCCAATCGACATTTTTATGATCGACGGCAAAATCGATCCTGAAATGCTCCGAATCGGAAATGTTATTCCTATGCAGGATAGTGATGGCCATCCTCTTGAAGGAGTTGTAAAATCTATAGAGAAGGAATCAGTCGTCATGGATTTTAACCATCCGATGGCTGGAAAAAACCTCTTTTTCTCAGGTAGTATCCTCGAATTGCGGGATGCCACTTCTGAAGAACTGAGTCACGGGCACGTGCATGGGCCTCATGGTCATCATCACGATTAAGAGATAGGGAATTCTTAGTGAAGACAACTTTCCTGACCGGAAGTTGTTTTTATTTATCTGGAGAGTAGATAAACCGTTGGTTTCTTGCCCGGATCATGGTTCATTTTCTTCCATCGGCCAACCGGAACTGAAATAACAGATTCATCTGCAAGGCTTATATTGCTGGCAATGCAGAGCATGGTATCGTTTCCGCAGGTTGAAAGTATGGATTCTATGATGTGTTTATTCCTGTAAGGGGCTTCTATAAATATATGTGTTTGCCCGGTTTTTAATAAATCCCTCTCAATTTCCCGGATCTTCTTGATACGGTCAGGTTCTTTAACTGGCAAATAACCATGAAAAGTAAAATACTGGCCATTGAAACCCGATGCCATCAGTGCCATGATGATGGAGGAAGGGCCTGAGAGCGGAACTACCTTAATACCCAGTTCCTGGGCAAGTTGCACCACTTTTGAGCCCGGGTCTGCTATTGCAGGACAACCGGCTTCTGAAAGTAACCCTGTGTCCAGACCTATTTTTGCTTGTTCGAGGAATGTGGTAATTTCATGTTCCGGTGTATGCTCATTCAGAATATGGAAAGTTGTGGTATCAAAGTCTTTAGTAAACCCGCATTTGCGCAGAAATCTCCGGGCTGTCCTTATCTCTTCCACTATAAAAACATTCAGCCGCTGAAGTAAGTGAATGTTATAGGATGGTAGCACCTGTTCGGGTGCAGTATCGCCTAATGTGCTGGGTATCAAAAATATTGAACCATTTTTATTGCTCATAATGCTAAATTGAATGGGAGTGAGGTCAGATCAACGTTACCTCCGGAAAGAATAATGCCGGTTTTTTTATCAGCAACATCCACTTTTTTCTCAAGAATGGCAGCCAAAGGCACAGCTGATGAGGGTTCAATAATTATTTTCATCCGCTCCCAAATCAATTGCATAGCTTCACGGATTCCTTCTTCGCTGACTGTGACAATTTGATCAACGTTCTTAATAATAATGGGGTAGGTGAGTGAACCCAGTGAGGTCAGCAGGCCGTCTGCGATGGTTATCGGGTTCTCTGATGGAACAAACATACCCCCATAAAACGACCTGAACGCATCGTCAGCTCCGGCTGGCTCAGCGGCAATTACTTTTAATTTATGGCCAAAGTATTTGGCTGACAGTGCAGTACCGCTCAATAACCCACCTCCGCCAACCGGTGCCATAATGATTTCAAGGTCAGGGTGGACCGATAGCAATTCCATGCCAGCCGTGGCCTGTCCGGCAATAACACAGTAGTCGTTGTATGGGTGAACTTCAACCGATCCGGTCTTTTCAATTATGCTGGCCAGCGTATCTTCCCTGGCTTTTAAGGTTGGCTCACAAAAGGTAATAATTCCACCATATTCTATTACAGCCTTTATTTTCAGCTTGTTGGAATTTTTTGGCATTACAATATATGCTTTCGCACCCCGCCTTGATGCAGCCAAAGCCAGGGCAGCAGCATGGTTACCGGATGAATGGGTTGAAACTCCCCTAATCAATTCTTCTTCAGTTAGTTGAAACACAGCGTTGGTAGCACCCCTCGATTTGAAAGCACCCGCTTTCTGAAAATTCTCGCACTTGAAGTAGATTTCGGTACTAAACATTCTGTTAATTGCCGAATTTGTAAGTATCGGAGTATTATGAAGATAAGGCCTAATCCTTTCAGCAGCCTGTTCAATTGTGCGTTTATCGGGTTCCATCATTTTCAATTGTTACCTCCCGGTTAGTTTTTCAATAATCTTATCTGTTGCAATATCAAGTAGTTCCCAGGTTTTTTCAAATCCGTCTGCCCCGCCGTTGTAAGGGTCTGGAACCGGCATATTGGTTCCGGGAAAAACCTCATTCATGATATAGTCAACTTTGCCCATATCGTTTTCATTTCGTGCTATACCCGAAACATCACGATAATTGTGGATGTCCATAACATATATTTTGTCAAAATAGTCAAAGTATGATTCCCGGAACTGTTTGCCCCGGTGCCCCGATATGTCTATCCCGTGTTGCTGGGCAACTTTCAAACTTCTTCTGTCCGGTTGATCACCAGTATGAAACGATTCAAATCCACATGAATCCACTTCCCCCGGAATATTATGGTCAGCAAATTTTTTTCGCATAATCCCTTCCGCGAGCGGTGAACGGCAGATGTTACCAAGACAAACCATCAATATTTTCATGTATGTTTCAATTAATAAATCACTAGTATCTGGGAAAAGTTGTTTGAGTGCTGGAAATGATTGATAACAGTAGATTATGTCAATCATTTGTATCACAGACCTTACTTTTTGTTCTTTGACACCAAAGCTCCAAAACACCAAACTGTCTGTCTGCAGCAATCAGGCAGGAAAACACAAATTTATTTATTCGATTTAGTAAATTTTGTTGGTTTGGGGTTTTTGTGTCAAGATTGATTTGATTTTTTACCGGACAACAATGTTAAAAAATAACCTCATCCCGAATTTTGAAGGATGAGGTTAAGAATTCATATTTATAATGTTACAGGACTTCAGAGTTTAATTTTCTTTTCAATTTCTTCAGCGTAAATTCTGAACTGTTTATCGGTTTCAATCAGGTTATTGACAGTGCGACAGGCATGTAATACCGTTGCATGGTCCTTGTTTCCGCAATGCAGCCCGATGGTAGCAAGCGAAGATTTTGTATGCTTTTTAGAGAAAAACATAGCTAACTGCCTGGCCTGGACAATCTCCCGCTTTCGGGTTTTTGAATTCAGGTGGTCAACATGAATGTTGAAAAAATCGCAAACAATTTTTTGTATAAAATCAATTGAAATTTCTTTTGAGGTGTTTTTAACGAACTTGTCAATCATCTGACGTGCAAGCTCAATGGTAATCGCTTTTTTGTTAAGCGACGACTGAGCCATAAGAGAGATAAGCGCACCTTCGAGTTCCCTGATGTTGGTTGTTATGCTATAGGCCAGATATTCAATGACATCCTGTGGCATTTCAATACCATCCTTGTACAATCTTTTATTCAGGATTGCTATTCGGGTTTCCAGGTCAGGTACCTGGAGGTCGGCAGCCAGTCCCCATTTGAAACGTGATAACAGTCTGGGCTCTATCCCTTTAATATCAATCGGTGCTTTATCAGATGTAATTACCAATTGGTTGCCATTCTGGTGGAGGTGGTTGAAGATGTGGAAAAATACATCCTGGGTTTTTTCTTTTCCGGAAAGGAACTGAATATCATCAATCAGCAGCACATCTATCATCTGGTAGAAGTGAACGAAGTCATTCTGATTTTGATTCTTAACCGAATCTACGAACTGTTGGATAAACTGCTCTGCGGTAACATAAAGAACTGTTTTTTCAGGAAAGTTGTTCTTAACCTGTATGCCAATTGCATGAGCAAGGTGGGTTTTACCAAGTCCGTTGGGGCTATAAATAAATATAGGATTGAATGCAGTTTTCCCAGGGTTGGTAGCAACTGCATAGCCTGCAGAGCGCGCAAGACGGTTGCAATCGCCCTCGATAAAATTATCAAATGAATAAGATTCGTTGAGTTGCGAATGTACCTGTATTTTCCTGAGACCTGGTATTACAAAAGGGTTAGGTATCTCTTTTGATGAACCCTTGTTAAGGTCAATCGGCATAGATACTGAGGGATTGTTCAGTACGCTCCGGTTACTTGTCGGGACCTTAATGGTGTAAGGTCCGCGCGGGTCGTTTGAATTCTCCATAATAATACTGTATTCAAGCCTCCCAGAAGGACCCAGCTCATGTTTTATAGTTTTCTTAAGTAGTGAAATATAGTGTTCCTCGAGCCATTCATAAAAAAACTGGCTGGGGACTTGAATTGTTAAAACATTGTTGTCAAGTTTTATTGACTTTATAGGTGAAAACCATGTTTTGTAGCTTTGATAATTAACATTGTCCTTAATGATCTTTAGGCAATTCTCCCAAACTTCTTTGTAAGCTTCTTTCATTATCCCTGACGTGAAAAGTTGTATTAATAATCTGCACCCGGCCTTTTCTGATTTTTGTTTCTAAAAATGCGTTCTCTCTCATTGTCAGAACCTTTGCGTTTCTGTCTCAGTAACCATTATTTTTCAACAAAATTGATCGAAAAAAAGTTAAGAAAAAACATAAAATTCGCTTGTATTTTCAGAAAATTAATCGTATTGAGTTCGCAGACGAACTTAACGTATCCCTGCATTTACAAGTACTATTCAGATTTTAGATATATGACCTTACTTCTATACATCTTTCTGAATTTATCATTCACTCTGTCAGCCTCCCTTTTTCTGATTTTATATGTTAAACTGCATTCAAGATCAAACTGTGTGCTTAGTATTTGCAACCCATCATCTTTGACAATCTTCATAATGTCATTCATGACCTCGTAGTTAAATTTAATTTCGTAGAACTCATCCACCGTTCTTTCGACTATTTCAGCACTTGCCAAAGAATCAGAAGCTGCTGATTTGTAAGCATTTATCAGGCCACTAACGCCTAATTTAATACCTCCAAAATAACGCACTACAACAATCAGAACGTTGGTAAGATCATGCGACTGAATCTGTCCGTGAATAGGCCTGCCGGCTGTGCCGGATGGCTCCCCGTCGTCGTTGACCCGCCAGGCAGATTTGTCAAATCCCAAAACGTAAGCGTAACAATGATGCCTGGCATCGTAATACTCTTTTCTGATGAGCTCTAACTCCAGTTTAACTTCACTTTCATCCTTCACCGGGATAGCAGTGGCCAAAAACTTGCTTCCTTTCTCTTTGTATATTCCAGTTGCCCGACTGTTTATAGTGTGATAAGTATCATCAAATAACATCCTGATAATTAATTTAGTAATGTAGTATCCTGCTTATTTATAACAGGATTTTAGTAAAGTCAAGCAATTTTCAAACTTACTAATAAATTGTATCAAAGAAAAGTTTTAAACAAATATTTTGATTCTTTTTTAGAAAAATTTTTTTAAAAGAAGAATATTTTTCAGAATTTCAAATAAGATGCTTTAAGAGAATACATTACAAAAAAGGAATGTTGATAACTCGTTTCTTACATAGTATTTAGTTTACCTGATGAGCCATACTTTTGCTGCTTCATAAATTTAATAATCCCGGATCATAATGGATAATAGTTTGAAAGGTGAACTTGCTGCACTTATTACTGCTGTCTTCTGGACGATAACTGCACTTGCTTTTGAATCTGCCAGCAAAAAAGTTGGCTCACTTTCCGTTAATATTCTCAGATTATTAATTGGGCTGGCATTTCTAAGCCTTTATGGTTTTATTGTAAGGGGTAGTTTTTTTCCATTGCATGCTTCCGTGCATAATTGGGTCTGGTTGTCGGTTTCAGGGGTGATCGGTTTTGTTTTGGGTGATTTATTTCTTTTCAAGTCATTTACCATCATTGGTGCACGAATCTCTATGCTGGTCATGGCTCTATCTCCTCCAATTGCGGCTGTAACCGGTTGGCTGATGATGGGTGAAACATTAAGTGCGCTTAGCCTTGCCGGGATGACACTTACAATCACAGGAATCAGTCTTGCAATATTGGGGAGAAAAGGCCTTGAAGAATTGGGTTCAAACGCAAAGAATTCCAGGTTCCGGTATAAGCTAAAATATCCTGTAAAAGGCCTGCTATTTGCTTTTGGAGGCGCAGCCGGACAGGGTGTAGGCCTGGTTCTCAGTAAGTATGGGATGGATGGCTATGATGTTTTCGCATCAACCCAGATCAGGGTATTAACCGGTGTTATTGGGTTTGCCATTGTAATCAGCGTCTATGGTGGCTGGAAGAAGGTTGCATTAGCCTTACATAATTTACCTGCCATGAAAAGCCTGTCACTCGGCGCTTTTTTTGGCCCGTTTCTGGGCGTTGCTTTCTCTTTGCTTGCCGTTAAGTATACCTCATCCGGTATTGCTTCTACTATAATGTCCCTAACACCCATAATGATTATTGCACCTTCAGCAATCCTTTTTCACGAAAAAGTAACCATCCGGGAAGTGATTGGCGCAATTATAGCGGTTATCGGGGTGTCTTTATTCTTTATCTGATCATTAAAGACCAAAATATTCATTAATAACGACTAGGCTCACTTCCAGAGTTTACCAAGATTGAACGAAATATCCCGGTATTCAGTTTCTGATATTGTGATGCGCTGCTTGTTTTGCGGATCAACCGACTGTTGCAGTTTGCCATACCATTCTTCGTTTTCTCCCATGTCTTCAGGCTTACGCGGAATTATGTGCAAATGCAGATGATCGATACTCTGACCTGCCTCAATACCTTCCTGCAACGACCAGTCATAAGCCTCGCTCTTATAAACTTCACATAAAAATGCTGTAACCTTTCGGGCGAATGAGAAAAAATTGCAGATTTCTTCTTCATTGAGATCAAAAAGACTGGTAATATGTTTAACCGATATCACCAGGCAATGCCCCGGAAGGATTGGCGAAATGTTGTAAATAGCCTTAAAGCCTTCGGTTGATGCAAAAGCAAGTCGCTGATTTTCAGTATTGCAAAATGGACAGTTTGAATTCATCAGTAGAAGTGTGTTTCAACTATTGGTTCCCAAAGGTGCCTTGTTTCATCATGCCGGAAACCTTTACATGTGCTTTCAAAACTACAATTTTTATGATCATTTAACTGAATTATTGCCTGAAATGTACAAGGCTCTTTCATGCAACATTTATCGGTGCACAAAGTAGTTTCATTACAACATGACCTTCCAAGCGACCAGAAAATATCGTTCATAATCCATGGTCCGATGCCCGAATTGAAGATAAGAATCTGCATGGCATCAATGCAGGCACTTCTAACTGCCTGGTCTGAATTTACAGGGATCCGGTTTCTCAGACTTAATGCCAACTCAGTATCCTGAACTTTAACACATCCGAGGCGTAGAAGCACCCGCTGCATGTGATAATCCATAATAGGCAGGTAATTTTCACTATCTGTAATCGGAAATAAGCTGCAATCGAAAAGCAGCTTGGCTAAAAACGAAGATTTCTTGCGCAATGGGTCTGAGAAAGCCTCGGTTTGCCTCAGTATTTCATAAAGACCATGTTCATGGTTGATGAGTTTTCCATTTGTCATTTCAACCAGCTTGGTAAAACTTCCGCCAAATCGTTGCTGAACGAAATTGCTCAGATCTACCATCAGCCTCACCCGTTCATTTACGCTGTCGATGGTCGAATGTCTGGCATTCCCATCGTCGGAAAACGCAACCTGAAGTTCAGTTGCAATGGATTCTGCACTTGCCCGATTTAGCAGTTGGGCATCCAGAAGCATCGATTGCCCTATAGCCAAATCCAGAAATGTCTTTTCAATCAAGTCCCAGCCGTAAAGTTTGTGTTTATCACTCTTCAAACTTCGGGTCTGATGACACACTGCCACTGAGTAAAACAACATGCGAAGCCGGGTTTCCTTTTCCAGCGGGTAGCTCAGAAAAGGGCGCGTAAGAAATTCAGGTCTGATCCTGAGTTGCGGCAAAACCTTTGATATTAATATACATTGTTCATGTTCAACAACAACCGGACAGTCTGTCATAGCTTCAGGTTTATTTTCAGGAAATATTTTTTCAAAAATAAAACCCGGCTAAACAAATGGATGCCGGGTTTTATTCTTATTCCGATTTAATAAATTATCTGCACATCATTCAAAAACGATCTTCATCTCAACTCGCCTGTTCTTTTGCCTTCCGGCAGGAGTCTTGTTATCAGCAATTGGCATTTCCTGTCCGAACCATTCGGTGGGTATCCTGAATTCTTCAACGCCCTGTTTAATTAAATAGTCCTTGACAGCCTGTGCTCTGTTTTTTGACAGCTCCATATTTTTAACCGGATTGCCTGTATTGTCAGTATGGCCTGAAAGTTGGACTTTCCACATTTTCTGGGTTTTCATCAGGTCTGCCAATTCGTTCAGCGAAGGATAAGAAACTTCTTTTATAATCGATTTCCCTGATTCAAATTCAAGGGCTGAGAATGCCCGTTTTATAATCTCTATCTCTTCTTTTTGGATGGGTGGACAACCTTTATTCTCAGGCACGCCAGGTATAGTTGGACACAGATCAAATTTATCGGGAATTCCATCACCATCAGAATCAGGGCATCCGTTATACCTGGCAGGCCCTGGAATTGTGGGACAATCGTCTACTTCATCCGCAACACCGTCATTATCGGTATCAGCAAACGGGCAGCCCTGAAATTCAGCTTTTCCCGGAACATCCGGACATTTATCTTCTTTGTCGGCAATTCCATCATTATCGCGGTCGGGGCAGCCCTTTAGTTCTGCTTTACCAGTCTGATCCGGACATTCATCTTCAAAATCGACAATTCCATCGCCATCGGTATCGGGACAGCCATTGAATTCAGGCAGGCCGAAATGATCCGGACAACGATCGTTTTGATCGGCGATACCATCACCATCCCTGTCAGGGCAACCATTCAACGCTTCTGTACCAGGGTCATTGGGGCATTCATCCTTTTGGTCAGTAATGCCATCCCCGTCTGTATCAGGGCAGCCGTGCATTAGCCACAGCCCCGGTTTGTCGGGACAAAGATCCAGTTTGTTGCTCACACCATCCTTGTCACTATCCCGTTTTATACTCCTGAAAATCGGAATTTTAATCATCATATAGGCATCAAAATCATACACTTGCTTCGCAATGCTATTTGATATCAGGCTATTAGAGCCTACCCATACAGGCCCAAGTCTCAGGCTTAATCCAGCCCTGATACGGCCAAACTCATCGGCCTGTATAGGAATGGCTACTCCTAACCACTTAAGGTCATACCGGGGAGTCAGGCTGTAAGTTGAATAATAATGTGTTTTTGAGGTTATGTTTGTGCCTCTGTTCAGCGCAATGTAGGGACTGAAGTTGAGATAAAAATTGGGGGCAAAATTGTAATCTATTTGTATGCTTAGCGCAGTTGGCATGCTCACCCAAAACGACTCTGAAGCCTTCCCGTTGAAGTCGAATAGTCTGCGCAGGGAATCGTTTAACTCCTCTATAGTTTCCGGAGTAAATTCAGAAAGGTCCCAATCTCTGATATCAGCTCTAAAATCCTGACTGTAACCGCTTCTGTTATATTTAATTTTTCCGAAATCCAGTAATGCAACTCCAATTTTTAGCAGGTACTTTTCCTTGTCAGGACGAAGCAATCCTTCTCGACCGTCCATATTATAACGGTATTTCTCTATGTCAGGACGGAATTCATAAACGAACCCAATGTCAAAGCCCATACCTGGCTTGGACGCTAGTTTGAAATTTTGAGAATTAATAGATCCATCAAGTTTTAATGAATCAAAATTATCAGATATCCCATACTGTACCTTTGATTGAAACAATGAAAGCGTATCATTGGCATCGAACCTGTAATTCAACTCGTTAACAAATACATAACCGGATGAAATTCCCTGAAGAACTTTAAGTGTAACACCGCCCTTAAAAAAATGCTCATCCTTATTTGACAAAACAGTCGCGAAAGTTAAGGCTGTCTCAGCCCATGCATTGCCCTGCAGATTTACATTGGCATTGGTTAATTCTTTACGCAGATATGGTTCGTAATTAAAATCTTCATAAGCGAGTTTGGCAAGTTCTTCTGAAATATTATCAATATTGATTATACTTCTTACCCTGGTTGAAAATGCTAAAGCGCTTCTGTCAGAAAGGTTTACCATAAACGAAGGTAATAGTATTGTAGCACCTATTATTCCGGATTTATCTTTCCCATTCAGATTTTCAAACATATAGTTTTTTTTAAAATCTTTTCTATCCCATATTGATGTTTTGAACAAAGCATCTC